>NZ_CP114909.1:6210000-6311079 GCF_027497355.1 Micromonospora sp. WMMA1947
CGCGCCCGCGCGTACGGGATGCGTTTCACCTCCTTGAGCCCGGCGGCGAGGATGGCGTTCGCGCGGTCCTGGATCCACTTGGTGGCGTCGGTGTCGGCGGGCCCGCCGTTGGTGGGGTTGTACTTGAAGCCGCCGTCGGACGGCGGGTTGTGCGACGGGGTGATCACGATGCCGTCGGCGAGGCCGCTGGTGCGCCCCCGGTTGTGGGTGAGGATGGCGTGCGAGACCGCGGGCGTCGGGGTGTAGCCGTCGCGGCTGTCGCGCAGCACTGTGACGTCGTTGGCGGCGAGCACCTCCAGCGCGTCGGCCTCGGCCGGCGCGGACAGCGCGTGGGTGTCCCGGCCGAGGAACAGCGGCCCGGAAAGGCCCTGCTCGCGGCGGTAGTCGCAGAGCGCCTGGGTGACCGCGAGGATGTGGTCGGAGTTGAAGGCGTTGCGCAGGCTGGACCCGCGGTGCCCGGAGGTGCCGAAGGAGACCTGCTGCGCCGGGTCGTCCGGGTCCGGGTGCTCGGCGTAGTAGGCGGTGACCAGCCGGGGCACGTCGACCAGGTCGTCGGGCTGGGCGGGCCGGCCGGCACGGGGGTGGGCCACTGCGGGATCCTCCTCGGGAAACGGTGGAACTGCTCAGGGCTCGACGCGCTGGCCCTTGCCGATGACGACGATGCCGTTGTCGGACACGGTGTAGCGCTGGCGGTCCTTCTCCAGGTCGACGCCGATCTCGGCGCCCTCCGGGACGTGGACGTTCTTGTCCAGGATCGCGCGCCGGACGACCGCGTGGCGGCCGATCTGGACACCCTCCATCAGCACGGCGCCGTCGACGTGCGCCCAGGAGTGCACCTTCACCTTCGGCGCCACGATCGAGTTCTCCACCAACGAGCCGGAGATCACCGAGCCGGGCGAGACCATCGAGCTGACCGCGCGGCCCACGCGCTCGCCCCAGGCGTGCACGAACTTGGCCGGCGGGTACGGCGGCTGCTCGGTGTAGATCGGCCACTCGAAGTTGTAGAGGTTGAACACCGGGTGCACGTTGATCAGATCCATGTGCGCGTCGTAGAACGAGTCGAGCGTCCCCACGTCCCGCCAGTAGCCGCGGTCGCGGTCGGTGCTGCCCGGCACCTCGTTGTCCTTGAAGTCGTAGACGTTGGCCTCGCCGCGCTCGACGAGCATCGGGATGATGCTGCCGCCCATGTCGTGCTTGCTCGTCTTGTCCGCCGCGTCGCGCTCGACCGCCTCGCACAGCGCCCGGGTGGTGAACACGTAGTTGCCCATCGAGGCGTAGATCTGGTCCGGCGCGTCGGGCAGCCCGACCGCGTCGGTGGGCTTCTCCCGGAACGCGCGGATGCGCTTGCCGTCCTCGCCGACCTCGATCACGCCGAACTGGTCGGCCGTCGACAACGGCTGCCGGATGCCCGCGACCGTCACCCCGGCCCCGGAGGCGATGTGGTCGTCGACCATCTGCCGGGGGTCCATCCGGTAGATGTGGTCGGCGCCGAAGACGATCACGTAGTCGGGCTGCTCGTCGTTGATCAGGTTGAAGCTCTGGTAGATCGCGTCGGCCGAGCCGGCGAACCACCACGGGCCGCGGCGCTGCTGCGCGGGCACCGGCGTGACGTAGTTGCCGAGCAGCGTCGACATCCGCCAGGTCTTGGTGATGTGGCGGTCCAGCGAGTGCGACTTGTACTGGGTCAGCACCACGATCTTGAGGAAGCCGGCGTTCGCCAGGTTGGACAGGACGAAGTCGACCATGCGGTACATCCCGCCGAAGGGGACGGCGGGCTTCGCCCGGTCGGTCGTCAGGGGCATCAGGCGCTTGCCCTCCCCGCCGGCCAGGACGATCGCGAGCACCTTGGCAGCCATGCTCAGACGCTAACGACCTGGACCCGACTTCACCACTCGGACGCCCACACTTGCGCACCGCGTGGGACACCCGGCTCTGCACTAGGGTGCGGGCATGGCACCGATGCGCGTCGACCTGCTCACCCGCGAGTACCCGCCGGAGGTCTACGGCGGCGCCGGGGTGCACGTGGAATACCTCGCCCGCGAACTGCGCCGGCTCGCCGACGTCCGGGTGCACTGCTTCGGCGCGCCCCGCGACGAGAAGGGCGTGACCGCGTACGCCGAACCGGCCGCGCTGGCCGGCGCCAACGCCGCGCTGCGCGTCATGGGCGTCGACCTGGAGATGGCCGCCGGTACGGCCGGCACCGACGTGGTGCACAGCCACACCTGGTACGCCAACCTGGCCGGGCACACCGCGAAGCTGCTGCACGGGGTGCCGCACGTGGTGACCGCGCACAGCCTGGAGCCGCTACGCCCGTGGAAGGCCGAGCAGCTCGGCGGCGGGTACGCGCTCTCCTCCTGGTGCGAGCGGACCGCGTTCGAGGCGGCCGACGCGATCATCGCGGTCAGCGCGGGCATGCGCCGTGACGTGCTCACCGCGTACCCGGCGGTGAACCCCGACCGGGTCCGCGTGGTCTACAACGGCATCGACACCGCGCAGTACGCCCCGGACCCGGCCACCGACGTACTCGACCGGCTCGGCATCGACCCGGGGAGGCCCAGCGTCGTCTACGTCGGGCGGATCACCCGGCAGAAGGGCCTGCCGTACCTGCTGCGGGCGGCCCGCGAGCTGCCCGCCGACACCCAGCTGGTGCTGCTCGCCGGCGCGCCGGACACCCCGGAGATCGCCGCCGAGGTGGAGGGCCTCGTGGCGGAGCTGCGGGCGAAGCGCTCGGGCGTGATCTGGGTGGCGGCGATGCTGCCCAAGCACGAGGTGATCCAGGTGCTCACCCACGCCACCGTCTTCGCCTGCCCGTCCGTCTACGAGCCGATGGGCATCGTCAACCTGGAGGCGATGGCCTGCGAGACCGCCGTGGTGGCGACCGCCACCGGCGGCATCCCCGAGGTGGTCGCCGACGGCGAGACCGGGCTGCTGGTGCCGATCGAGCAGGCCGGCGACGGCTCCGGCACGCCGCTGGACCCGGAGCGCTTCGTGGCCGACCTGGCCGCGCGCATCAACGAGCTGCTGGCCGACCCGGAGCGGATCGCGGCGTTCGGGGCGGCGGGGCGGCGGCGCGCGGTGGAGCACTTCTCCTGGGACGCGATCGCCCGCCAGACGCTTGAGGTCTACCGCTCGGTGGGGGTGTAAGGAAGGGCCCCTTCTTGACAGCCCGCCCGGTCGCGGTCGGCGGCGGATACAGTCCCTGGATGCCGGATGCGATCTTCGCCCATCCTCGGCTCGCGCCGGTCTACGACGCGTTCGACGGCGACCGGGACGACCTGGACGCGTACCTCGCGATCGCCGACGAGCTGGACGCGCGCGTGGTGCTCGACCTCGGCTGCGGCACCGGGAACCTGGCCCTGCTGCTCGCCCCGCACGGCCGTACCGTCGTGGGGGTCGACCCGGCCGAGGCGTCCCTCGCCGTCGCCCGGTCGAAGGACCGCGAAGGCCGCGTGCGCTGGGTGCACGGCGACGCCACGACGCTGCCACCGCTGCGCGCCGACCTGGCCGTGATGACCGGCAACGTGGCGCAGGTGTTCTGCACCGACGACGACTGGGCGCGCACCCTGCGGGGCGTCCACGCGGCGCTGCGGCCCGGCGGGCATCTCGTGTTCGAGGCGCGGCGTCCCGAGCGCCGGGCGTGGGAGGAGTGGGCGGCGGACAGCGCGCCGGTGACTCGGGACGTGCCGGGCGTCGGGCCGGTGGAACGACGTCTCGAGGTCACCGCTGTGGAACTGCCGTTCGTGTCCTTCCGGTTCACGTACCGGTTCCCGGCCGACGGCGCCGTCCTCACGTCGGACTCGACGCTGCGGTTCCGCGACCGGGACGAGGTCGAGGCGAGCCTGGCGGCCGCCGGCTACCGGGTGCTCGACGTGCGGGACGCGCCCGACCGCCCCGGCCGGGAGTTCGTCTTCGTCGCCCAGCGGTCGACCTGAACGTCGCTGTCGGACGGGCCAGAGCGCCCGGAGCCCGCCGACCCTGTGCCCGAGGCGCGGAGAGAGGCCGTTCGTGGCACCGGGGCCGGCCGCCGGAAGTCCGCCACCCGTTCGGTGGAACGCCATGGGTGCCTCACCGGCACGGACTCGACGCCCTCGTGAGCGGGTTGAGGGCTGAGGTGAAGTCGCCGAGCGCGAGAGGATCTCGCGCAGTAGGTTGAGCGGGTGACTGGACGGTTCCCGATCGAAGACGTCTCCCCCGTCGTCTCCTGCGGTCGCTACCCGGCCAAGGCGGTGGTCGGCGAGGTCGTGCCGGTGTCGGCACGGGCCTATCGCGAGGGCCACGACGCGCTCGGGTGCAACGTGGTCTGGCTCGGCCCGGACGGCGCGGCCCGCCCGTTCACCCGGATGCGCCCCGGCGAGCCCGGCCAGGACCGCTGGCACGCCACCATCCGCCCCGACGCGGTGGGCCTGTGGCGCTTCGCCGTGGAGGCGTTCGGAGACCCGTACCTCACCTGGCAGAACGCGGTCACCAAGAAACTCGCCGCCGGCCAGGGCCCGGCCGAGCTGGCGAACGACCTGGCCGAGGGCGTACGCGTGCTCACCGCCGCGCTCGACCTGGTGCCGAAGGCCGACCGTGATCGCGTACGCGAAGCCGTGCGAGCCCTGGCCGACGACGACCTGGACCTGCCGCGGCGGGTGAGCGCGGCGCTGGATCTGGCCGACCTGCTGTGGGAGCACCCGGTGCGCGAGCTGGTCACCACCGGCGAGGAGCGCACGATCTGGGTGGACCGGCCGCGGGCGCTCTTCTCCGCCTGGTACGAGTTCTTCCCCCGCTCGGAGGGCGCGGTCCCGGCGACCGTCGACGCGCCGGCCCGTTCCGGCACGTTCGCCACCGCGATCCAGCGGCTGCCGGGTGTCGCGGCGATGGGTTTCGACGTGCTCTACCTGCCGCCGATCCACCCGATCGGCCGGGTCAACCGCAAGGGCCGCAACAACGCGCTCACCGCCGGGCCGGACGACGTGGGCTCGCCGTGGGCGATCGGCGCGGCCGAGGGCGGCCACGACGCCATCCACCCCGACCTGGGTACGCCGGAGGACTTCCGCGACTTCGTCGCGGCCGCCGCCGAGCAGGGGCTGGAGGTGGCGATGGACCTGGCGTTGCAGTGCGCGCCGGACCACCCGTGGGTCACCGAGCACCCGGAGTGGTTCACCACCCGGGCCGACGGCAGCATCGCGTACGCGGAGAACCCGCCGAAGAAGTACCAGGACATCTACCCGCTGAACTTCGACAACGACCCGGAGGGCATCCGGGCCGAGGTGCTGCGGGTGGTGCTGCACTGGGTCGGCGAGGGCGTCCGGATCTTCCGGGTGGACAACCCGCACACCAAGCCGTTCGACTTCTGGCACTGGCTGATCGCCGAGGTCAAGAAGGTCGACCCGGACGTGCTGTTCCTGGCCGAGGCGTTCACCCGGCCGGCGATCATGCACGGCCTGGGCAAGATCGGCTTCACCCAGTCGTACACCTATTTCACCTGGCGCACGACGGCGGCCGAGATGCGGGAGTACTGCGAGGAGCTGGTCGCCTCGGTCGACTGGATGCGGCCGAACTTCTGGCCCAACACGCCGGACATCCTGCACTCGTCGTTGCAGCACGGCGGGCCGCCGATGTTCAAGATCCGGGCGGTGCTGGCGGCGCTGCTGTCCCCCTCGTGGGGCATGTACGCCGGGTTCGAACTGTTCGAGCACGTGGCCCGGCCGGGCGCCGAGGAGTACCTGGACAACGAGAAGTACGAGCTGCGGCCCCGGGACTGGGACGCGGCGCTGGCGCAGGGCCGGTCGCTGGCGCCGTTCATCACCACGCTGAACCGGGTACGCCGGGACAACCCCGCCCTGCACCAGCTGCGCAACCTGCGGTTCCACGACATCGACAACCCGGCGCTGCTGTGCTGGTCGAAGCACGACCCGGAGACCGGCAACACGGTGATCGTGGTCTGCTCGTTCGACTCCCGCGAGGTGCAGTGGGGCAACACCACACTCGACATGCCGGCGCTCGGGCTGGACTGGCACGAGCGGTTCACCGTGCGCGACGAGCTGACCGGCGCCGAGTACGACTGGGGGCAGCGCAACGCGGTACGCCTCGACCCGTACCTGCAGCCCGCGCACGTGCTCACCGTGCGCCGCCCGGCCGCACCGGCCCCTGCCGAACCGGAGCACCCGGCCGCGCCCGACCTGACAGTGGAAGACGTACCCGCCGACCTCTCCGGCGGCACCGCCCCGACCGCACCGGCCGACAAGGACGACGCCCGATGGACCAGCTGATCACCGGCGAGGTACACGACCCGCACGCCGTGCTCGGCGCGCACCCGGCCGGCGGGAGCACCACGATCCGGACGCTGCGCCGGGGCGCCGGCGAGGTGACGGTGCTGGTCGACGGCGAGGCGCACCCGATGAAGCGGGTCCACGACGCCGGTGTCTTCGAGGCGGTGCTCCCCGGCGAGGTGCTCGACTACCGGGTCGAGGTGGACGGCACGACGCACGACGACCCGTACCGTTATCCGCCCACGCTCGGCGACCTCGACCTGCACCTGATCGGCGAGGGCCGCCACGAGCGGCTCTGGGCGGCGCTCGGCGCCCGCGTGTTCGACGAGGGCGTCGCGTTCACCGTCTGGGCGCCCAACGCACGGGCCGTGCGGCTGATCGGCGACGTCACCGGCTGGGCGCCGGACGACGGGTGGCCGATGCGGTCGCTCGGCTCCAGCGGCGTGTGGGAGATCTTCGTGCCCGGCCTGCCGGTGGGCAGCCGCTACAAGTACCGCATCCTGGGCGCCGACGGCCGGTGGCGGGACAAGGCCGACCCGATGGCCGCGCGCACCGAGGTGCCGCCGGCCACCGCGTCGGTGGTGCACGAGTCACGGTACGAGTGGGGCGACGCGGACTGGCTCGCGCGCCGGTCCCGGCAGGCGCCGCACCAGGAGCCGATGAGCGTGTACGAGGTGCACCTGGGCTCCTGGCGGCCCGGCCTCGGCTACCGGGAACTGGCCGAGCAGCTCACCGCGTACGTGCTGGAGATGGGCTTCACCCACGTGGAGTTCCTGCCGGTGATGGAGCATCCGTTCGGCGGTTCGTGGGGCTACCAGGTCACCGGCTACTACGCGCCGACCGCCCGGTTCGGCGACCCGGACGACTTCCGGTACCTGGTGGACCGGCTGCACGCGGCCGGCATCGGCGTGCTCCTGGACTGGGTGCCAGCGCACTTCCCGAAGGACGAGTGGGCGCTCGCGCGCTTCGACGGCACCCCGCTGTACGAGCACCCCGACCCGCGTCGCGGCGAGCACCCCGACTGGGGCACGTACGTCTTCGACTTCGGCCGCAACGAGGTGCGCAACTTCCTCGTCGCCAACGCGCTGTACTGGCTCGACGAGTTCCACATCGACGGGCTGCGCGTGGACGCGGTCGCGTCGATGCTCTACCTGGACTACTCGCGCTCCGACGGGCAGTGGGCGCCGAACGTGCACGGCGGCCGGGAGAACCTGGAGGCGATCGCGTTCCTCCAGGAGGTCAACGCCACCGTCTACCGGCACCACCCGGGCGTGCTGATGATCGCCGAGGAGTCCACCGCCTGGCCCGGCGTCACCAGGCCCACCTCCGAGGGCGGGCTCGGGTTCGGGTTCAAGTGGAACATGGGCTGGATGCACGACACCCTGCTCTACACCTCGAAGGACCCGATCTACCGGCAGCACCACCACCATCAGCTCACGTTCTCGCTGGCGTACGCGTGGAGCGAGAACTACGTGCTGCCGATCAGCCACGACGAGGTGGTGCACGGCAAGGGGTCACTGGCGGGCAAGATGCCCGGCGACACCTGGCAGCGGCTGGCGACGGTACGGGCACTGCTGGCGTACATGTGGGCGCACCCGGGCAAGCAACTGCTGTTCATGGGCTGCGAGCTGGCCGACGACAGGGAGTGGAGCGAGGAGCGCGGCCTCGACTGGTACCTCACCCACGACCCGGCCCGCGCCGGTGTGCAGCGGCTGGTCGCCGACCTGAACCGCGTCTACCGGGCCAGCCCGGCGCTCTGGGCGCAGGACACCGACCCGGCCGGTTTCCGCTGGATCGCCGGGGACGACGTCGCCAACAACGCGGTGTCGTTCATCCGGATCGCCCCGGACGGACAGACGCTGGTGTGCGTGGCGAATTTCTCCGCGTTGCCGCTGGAGGACTACCGGATCGGTCTGCCGGCCGCAGGTACGTGGGCCGAGGCGCTGAACACCGACGCCCACCACTACGGCGGTTCCGGCGTGGGCAACCTGGGCGAGGTGCACGCGGAGAACGTCCCGTGGCACGGCCTGCCCGCGTCGGTCGCCCTGCGCGTCCCCCCGCTTGGCGTCCTCTGGCTCCGCCCGGCCTGACGGCGTCGCCCGATGGTCGGCCGGCCCGATCGGCGACCGCCCCACACCGCACCCTGCTCCCGGCCGGCAGATCACCCTCGCCGGTGCTGCCCGGGCCGGCGGAAGGTTCTCGGTTTGAGCGTTATGACTCAGAGGCATATTTATGCCTCTGAGTCATACCCGTCGCGGGGAGTAGTTTCCTGGGGCGGGACTACGCAACGTGTTGAGGGACCGCCCGTCGGCGCGGGCCGACCGCAGGAGTCAGACCAGGTCGGCTTCGCGCAGGAGCTTCCAGAGGCCGGCGCCGTCGGGGGCGCTGAGCCACTTCTGGCCCACCGGGCCCGAGGACGACCGCCCGGCCGGTGCGGGCAGGCTGCCGGCCAGCACCGACTGGGTCGGGGACAGCTGCCGGATCGCCACCCCTGCGACGTGGTCCGGGTGCGCGGCGGCGAACTCCCGGTAGATCTCCGGGTCGTGCTGCCCGTCGTCGCCGATGAGCAGCCACCGCACCTCGGGGAACTCCCGGGACAGCCGGGCCAGCGTGGCCCGCTTGTGTTCCCGGCCGCTGCGGAACCACCTGTCGGCGGTCGGCCCCCAGTCGGTGAGCAGCAGCGGCCCGGCCGGGTAGAGGTGCCGGGACAGGAACCGGGTGAGCGTCGGCGCGACGTTCCAGGCGCCGGTGGACAGGTAGAAGACCGGCGCGCCCGGGTGGGCGGTGGCCAGCCGCTCGTACAGCACCGCCATGCCGGGCACCGCGGTGCGGGCGTGCTCGTCCAGCACGAACGTGTTCCACGCGGCGAGCAGCGGCCGGGGCAGCGCGGTCACCATGACGGTGTCGTCGATGTCGGAGATGATGCCGAACCGGACGGCCGGGTCGAGGACGCGGACCAGCGCCTCCACCGGCTCGGCGTCGGCGACGCTGAGGCGTACGCAGCCCCAGCCCGGGGTGAAGTCGGCCTCGATCACGGTGTCGACGAAGCCGCTGCGGTCGGCGGTCACCTCCTGGCGCACGCCGTCGGCCTCGATGGTCACTTTCACGTGCTTGGCGGGCAGTGTGGCGAAGCTGCGCCAGCCCCGCACCTTGTCCAGCCGGCCCCGCCGCCGCGTGTCCGGACGCCCGAGCAGCACCCGGCAGAGCACGCGCGCCCAGCCCGGGGCGCCGTAGCCCGCGTACGCGATGATGTTCGGCTGCCACCCGGTGCGCCGCAACCGGCGCTCCACCAGGCCGTGCACGGCGTCCTCGAAGCGCGCGGCGCGGTGCAGTTGCGGTACGGCCAGCTGGTCCGGTGGTGTGGGTGGCACACGGCAACAGTGCCACAACCGGCCCGGCCGGGCCACGCGAGTGATCCACGCCGATCCGCCCAAAGGCCGGGCGCCGCCGTGACAGACTTCGGTCGGGACGACGACGGGGGCGTTGGTCGTGTCGACGACGAAGCGGGACCGGGTACGGCCGCGTCCGGACGCGGCGGCGCTGGTGGCGCTGCTGCTCGGTGCCGCGGGGGTCGGCTACCGGCTGGTGCTGACACTGCTCACGGTGCCCGCGTCGAACAGCGACGAGGCCACGTTCGGCCTGGCGGCGCTGCACATCGCCGCCGGTGACGAGCGGCCGGTCTTCCTCTACGGCCAGCGCTACATGGGCGTGCTGGAGTCGTACCTGGCCGCGCCGCTGGTCGGCTGGGCCGGGCCGAGCTGGCCGGTGCTGCGGCTGCCGCTGCTCGCGCTGTTCGCGGTCTTCCTGTGGCTGGCGTACCGGCTGACCCGCCGCCTGTTCTCCCCCTGGCTCGCCGTCGCCGTGGTGGGCCTGCTCGCGCTCGGCTCGGAGCGGGTGGTCCGCGACCAGCTCACGGTGGTCGGCGGTCGCCCGGAGGTGAAGCCGGCGGTGCTGGCGATGCTGCTGATCGCGGTCGCCCTCGGCGACCGGCGGATCCGGCACCACTGGCTGGCCACCGGCGCGTTCGGGCTGCTCGCCGGGCTGGCCCTCTGGTCGGACTGGCTGATCGCGCCGTACCTGCTGGTGGCGGCCGTGGTGCTCGCGGTGGCGGTGCCCCGGGACCTGATCGGCTGGCCGGGCGTGCTGCTGGTCGTGGGCTTCCTGGCCGGGATCGCCCCGGTGGTCAAGGACAACCTCGTCGCCCCGCCCGGACAGGACTCGCTGTCGGTGTTCCGCGAGATCAGCACCAAGGAGGGGGTCGCGCCGTCGCTCGCCGAGCGGCTGCGCGGCGGGCTGCTGGAGGGCGTGCCGCTGGCCTCCGGCATGTGCCCGATGGACGGCTGCGCGCGCTGGGCGCAGTGGTTCGGCGTGCTCTACCCGGTGCTGCTGGTGGCCGCCGCCGCGCTCGGGCTGGTCGCCTACCGCCGGGCCGCCGACCACGCCGCGCGGGTCCGGGCCGTGGCGATCATCGCCCTGGTCGTGGGCGCGGCGCTGACCCTTCTGGCGTACGTGCGCAGCCCGCTCGCCGCGACCGACCCGCTCGGCAACGCCCGCTACCTGTCGGTGCTCCAGATCTCGCTGCCGGCCGTGCTGTGGCCGCTCTGGCTGGCCGCCGCGCACGCGCTGCGGGCCACCGCCGGGTGGGCGGCCCGGCTCGGCGGCGCCACGGCGGCGGTGGTGCTGGCCGCGCTGACCGCCGCCACGCTGGCCGGCACCGTGGCGTTCCTGGCCGGCGTGCCGGGCGTACGGGACGAGGAACGCGCCGCCCGCCGCCTGGCCGACGCGGTGCGGGCGGCGGGTCTGCACGAGGTGTACGGGGACTACTGGACCTGCAACCGGATGATCTTCAACACCGGCGAGGCGGTGGCCTGCGGTGTGCTCGACGAACGGCTGACGCCGGGGCAGAACCGCTATCCGGCGTACTGGCGGCGGGTGGCGCGCGCGGACCGGCCCGGGTACGTGCTGGCCGTCGGCTCCCCCGCCGAACGCACCCTGCGGCGGCTCCTGGGCGAGCGTGCCGACGCGGCGGTGGTGGCCGAGGTGGGTGGCAGTCGCGTGTACCACCCCGACCGTGCCGTGCGGCCGTGGCGCTGAGCCCGGCCCGTACGCTGTGCCGGTGCTCATCCTGCTGCCCCCGTCCGAGGGGAAGGCCGAGGCCGGCACCGGCCGCCGGCTGGACCTGTCCCGGCTGTCCCTGACCGAGCTGAACCCGGCCCGGGAGGCGGTCCTGACCGCGCTCGTCGACCTGTGCGCCGGGCCGGACGAGACGGCGGCCCGGACCGCGCTGGGCCTGACCGAGGGGCAGCGCGGCGAACTGCGGCGCAACGCCCGGCTGCGGGAGACGGCGACCGCACCGGCCGGGCGGCTCTACACCGGGGTGCTCTACGAGGCGCTCGGCCTGGACACGCTGCCGCCCGACGCGCAGCGGGCGGCCCGCCGCCAGGTGCTGATCAGCTCCGGCCTGTGGGGCGCGGTCCGCCTCGCCGACCGGATCCCGCCGTACCGCTGCCCGATCGGGGCGCGGCTGCCGGGGCTCGGGGCGCTGTCGGCGTACTGGCGGGAGGCGCTCGGCCCGGTGCTGGAGCCCGCCGCCGGACGCGGCCCGGTGCTGGACCTGCGCTCCGGGGCGTACGCGGCCACCTGGACGCCGCGCGGCGCGCTCGCCGAACGCACGGTGACCGTACGGGTGCTCCACGAGCGGACCGTGGACGGCACGCCGACCCGGTCGGTGGTGAGTCACTTCAACAAGGCGACGAAGGGCCGCCTGGTGCGGGACCTGCTGCTCGCCGACGCCCGGCCGCGCACCGCCGACGCGCTGGTGGGGGCGCTGCGGGAGCTGAAGTACACGGTCGAGGAGGCGCCCCGGGCGACCGGCCGGCCCCGGCAGGTCGACCTGGTGGTCACCGAACTCTGAGGCGCGCGCTTCCCGCAAATTTTCCTCAAGGCTCGGGCGCAGCGGTTCCCGGTCCGGCGCTCGGCAGCGACGGTAGAGGTACCCCGACTCTGACCGAGGAGCGCGCCATGCTCACCACGCTGCTCGACCGCCCGCGACCGTCGCCGCCGCCGCTGGACTGGCTGACCCTCACCGACGCCTTCGAGATCGCCTGCATGGTGCGCTGCACGCCGCCGCCGGCCGCCGACGTCCGCCGGCTCGACTCCGGACCGCACCGGGGTGGAATCGCCGAGTTCAACCGCGAGGACGCGGCGCAGCGGATGCGACAGCTGCTGGGACGCCTCGACGTACCTGTGGAACACGAGCTGACCACCGGTGGCCTGCGCCGCCGCTACGAGCTGCACCGGCTGTCTGTGCCGCCGCCGCACCGGGCGGCGTACGCGAATCTGCTGACCGCGGGCTGGCGGCAGGGTCGCCGGGAACTGCTCGGCGGGCCGTTCCCCGGCGCCTCGACGGCGCGCCGGCTGTGGCGTCCCCGGCTGGCGGCGGCGGCCTGGCGGGCCGCGCTGCTGGCGGGCGGGCGGCACGTACGCCGGCACTGCCTCGGCATCCGGCTCGCCGACCGGGACCTGGCGGCGGTGCTGGTACGCGGCGCGGCGCTGCTGGACGTGCCGGCGGCGCTGCGGCCCGGTTCGGGCTGTTTCCTGGTGGTCGTGCCCAACGGCGAGCACCGGGAACGGATCACCGAGAGCGCGGAGCTGGCCCCGGCGAGCTGACCGGCCCGGTGCGGGCGCTCGGCGGTGCCCGCACCGTGCGGGCTTGCGCCGCGACGGGTGCACGGCGCAGAGTGCAGCCCGTGAGCCGACACTGGCCTGTGCGCGCCGCCGCCCCGCTCGTGCTGGTGCTGCTGCTCGTCGCCGGGCTGGCCGCATGCCGGGACGAGCCGTCCGAGCCGACCCGGATCCGCATCGCCACCGGCAGCCCGACCGCCGTCTACCACGCCTTCGGCCAGTCGCTGGCGTCCCTGCTCAACCGGGAGGTGCCCGGCGTACGGGCCGAGGTGGTGGTCACCGCCGCGTCGGCGCAGAACGTCCGGCTGGTCGGCGCCAGGGAGGCGGAGCTGGGCTTCACCCAGGCCGACGTGCTGCCGCCACGCGAGCCCGAGCACCCGTCGGTGCTCGCCGTGGCCCGGGTCTACGACGACCTGCTGCACCTGGTCACCCGCGCCGGCGGGCCGATCCGCACACTCGGCGACCTGCGCGGCCGGCGGGTGTCGGTGGGCGCCGACGGCTCCGGTACCGAGATCACCGCCAGCCGTCTGCTGGAGGTGGCCCAGCTCGGCGGGAACCGGGTCCGCCAGGAGCACCTGGGGCTGGACGACTCGGTGGCGGCCCTGCGGGAGGGGCGGATCGACGCGTTCTTCTTCTCCGGCGGGCTACCCGTACGCGGCGTCGCCGAGCTGGCCCAGCGGACCTCGCTGCGGATCGTGGACCTGGGCGACTGGACCGAGCCGCTGCGCCGGGCGTACGGGCAGGTCTACGTGACCCGGGACGTGCCGCGTTCGGTGTACCGGGCCGACCCGGTCAGCACCGTGGCGAACCCGAACTACCTGATCGTCCGCGCCGACCTGCCCGCCGCGCTGGTGCGGGAGGTGACCCGGCTGCTGATGGACCGCCGGCAGGAACTGGCCGCCGCACACCCGGCGGCGGGACGGATGAGTCCCCGGTCGGCGATCGTCACCACCCCGCTGCCGCTGCATCCGGGCGCGGCCCAGTGGTACCGCGCCGCGAAGCCCTGAGGATCAGCACCGCACCGGCACGTCGGCGGGCGCCGGGAACCACAGCTCGGCGACCAGGCCGCGGGGATCGCCCTGGCGCATGGTGAGCCGGCCGTCGGAGGCGTCCACGAGCACCGCCGCGATGGTCAGCCCCAGACCGGCGCCGTCCACGTTCTGCGCGTCCGGCGCCCGCCAGAACCGCTCGGTGGCCTGGTCGAGCTGACTCGCCGTCATGCCCGGACCGGTGTCGCTGACGGTCAGCACCGTCCCGCCGCCGTCGGCGCGTACGGTCACCGTCACCTCTCCCCCGGTTCCGCTGAACTTCACCGCGTTGTCGATCAGGGCGTCCAGCGCCTGGTCGATGGCGGTCGGCACGGTCCAGGCGTACACCGGCGCGCCCCCGGCGTCGAGGCGGAGCGTGACGTCGCGGTGCCGGGCCAGCGGCAACCAGGCCGACACCCGGGAGGCGGCGGTGGCGGTGGCGTCCACAGTCACCCGCTGGTTCTCCTCCCGCTCGGCGCGGGCCAGGGTGAGCAGCGCGTCGAGCACGGTGGCGAGCCGGTCGGTCTCCTCCAGCGCCAGCCGGTGCTCGGCGCGCCCGTCCGGGTCGGTCAGGCTCGGGCCCAGTTCCTCCACCCGCAGCCGCAGCGCGGTGAGCGGGTTGCGGAGCTGGTGGCTGGCGTGCGCGACGAAGGCGCGTTGCCGGTCCATCACGTCGGACACCGCGTCGGCCATGTCGTTGAAGCTGGTCGCCAGCCGGCGCAGCTCGGGCGGACCGAGCCGGGCGCGGACCCGCGCGGTGCGGCGGCCCTCGGCGATCTCGTGGGTCACCGCGTCCAGCTCGGTGACCGGGCGCAGCACCCAGCCGGCCAGCCCGAACGCGGTCGAGACGCAGGCCAGCACCGCCAGCAGGCCGATGCCGGCGAGCAGCAGCCACCACACGGTGACGGTGCGGCGGACCCCGTCGGCCGGGCTGGTCGTGACGACGGCGCCGAGCACCTCGCCGCCGTCGTTGATCGGCACCGCCGTCACCACCGGGCCGCTGACCCAGGGCCAGACCGACTCCGGGCCGCTGAACTGCTGCCCGGACAGCGCGGTGTCGAGCGCCGGCCCGCTGCCCGCGTCCGGCTCCCACCCGGACGAGGCCACCACGGTACGGCGTTCCCGGTCCACCACCGCCGCGCCGATGCCGTAGAGCGCGTCGTAGGCGGCCAGTTCCCCGTCCAGCGGGCCGGGACCGCCGCCCCGCAACGCCGGCCCGGCCAGCGAGGCGAAGCGGGTGGCGTCGGCGAGGCGGTCGGCGCGTACCCGGTCGGTCTCCCGGGTCGCCAGCGTGGCCGCCAGCGGGGTCTCCAGGGCGATCAGGACCAGCACCATCAGCAGCAGGTAGCTGATCACCAGCCGGCGGCGCACGGCCCCCTCCTCACGCGTCGCGGAGCCGGTAGCCGACCCCGCGTACGGTCTCCACGAGCGTCGGGTCGCCGAGCTTGCCGCGCAGCGACCCGACGTGCACCTCCACGGTGTGCCGGTCGGCCCAGGTGGTGCCCCAGACGTCGAGCAGGATCCGCTCGCGCGGCACCGCCACCCCCGGCTGGCGGGCCAGGGACAACAGGATGTCGAACTCCTTGCGGGTGAGCGAGACGTCCCGGCCGGCCACCGTCACCGTCCGGCCGCCCACGTCGATGCGGACCGTGCCGGCCTCGATCAGGCTGCGCTGCGGCGCGGTGTGTGCGGCCCGGCGCAGCACCGCCTCGATCCGCGCCTGCAACTCCACCATCGAGAACGGCTTCACCACGTAGTCGTCGGCGCCCAGCCGCAGCCCCAGCACCCGGTCGCGTTCCTCGCCGCGCGCGGTCACCGCGATGATCCCGAGCCGGCTGCTGCGCCGCCGCAGCTCGCGGCACAGGTCGGTGCCGTCGCCGTCGGGCAGCCCCAGGTCGAGCAGCACCAGGTCGCAGGGGGCGGCGGAGAGCGCGGCGGCCACCGTCGCGGCGTGTTCCACCTGGTAGCCGCGCCTCGTCAGCGCGGACGACAACGCCGCGGCGACCCGGCGGTCGTCCTCGACCAGGAGGATCCGCACCCGTTGCCTCCCTCACTCGACGTGTTGCCCTGCGAATGGTGGCAGACGCGCCGCCGGGACGCGAGGCCGCTCTAGGCTGCTGCCGTGATCTACAAGATTCTCTCCGACGACGAGTGGGCGCAGGCGCGGGCGGACGGACGGTTCGCCGGCACCGCGATGGACCGCCAGGACGGCTACGTCCACCTCTCCGCCGCCGACCAGGTGGTGGAGACCGCCCGGCGCTTCTTCGCCGGGGTCACCGGCCTGACGGTGCTCGCTGTGGACGAGGCCCGGCTCGGTGACGCGCTGCGCTGGGAGGAGTCCCGCGGTGGCGCCCTGTTCCCGCACCTGTACGCGGCGCTGCCGGTGGACGCGGTCCTCGCCGCGCACCCGCTGCCGGCCGACCGGCCCGCCGCCGACGCGGTGGCCGAACTGCTCGGGTGAGCGCTCGTTATGCTGCGTCGAGCCCGCCCGACGGCGCGACGCGCCCTGGCATGATGCGAGTTGAGATGACTGACAGCAACGACCGGTCCGCCTCCGTCTTCGTCCACCCGACGGCCGACGTGGAGGACGGCGCCCAGGTCGGGGACGGCACCAAGGTCTGGCACCTGGCGCACATCCGGTCCAGCGCCCAGGTCGGCGCCGGCTGCGTGATCGGCCGCAACGTCTACGTCGACGCGGGCGTCACCGTCGGCGACCTGGTGAAGATCCAGAACAACGTCTCGGTCTACCAGGGCGTGACCATCGAGGACGAGGTGTTCGTGGGCCCGTGCGCGGTGTTCACGAACGACTTCCGGCCGCGCGCCCAGAATCCGGACTGGACGATCACCCCGACGCTGGTCCGCCGGGGCGCGTCGATCGGCGCGAACGCCACGCTCGTGTGCGGCATCGAGGTCGGCGAGTACGCGATGATCGCGGCCGGCTCGGTGGTGACCCGCGACGTCAAGCCGTACCAGCTCGTGGCCGGCAACCCGGCCCGCCCGAAGGGCTGGGTCGACGCCAAGGGCGAGGTCATCTCCCGCGACGTCGACAACCCGCCGCAGCAGGGCTGAACGCGACGAGGGCGACGACCGCGCCGGTCGTCGCCCACGCGTCGGTACGCCTCAGCCGCAGAGCCGGCCGATCTCGTCCCGGAACCGGTCCATCGGGTTCGACCCGGCCGGGCCGAGCAGGTACTCCTTCAGCTCCCGCCGCGCCCCGGCCATCGCGTCGTCAGCGGCCCGGGACACGTCGAGGATCTTCGCCAGCTCGCCGCAGTCCGCCGAGAGCAGGTACGCCGCCCGCGCGGTCGGGAACTGCCGCCGGAACTCGTCCTCGGGCAGGCCGGCCGGGTTGGCCACCACGTACGGGCGCTCGCTCTGCACGAAGTCGGAGACCACGCTGGACACGTCGCTGACCAGCAGGTCGGTGACGTTGAAGCAGTCGAACAGCCCCGGGGTGCGGCCGGTGACCACCAGGTGCGCGGCACCGTCCAGCGAGGACGGATCGGTCTCGGCGCCGGCAGCCTTGATCCGGGACACGATCCGCTCGTGCACGGCGCGGGCCTTGGGCGAGCGTGTCCCGGTCAGCGGGTGCGGCTTGTAGATCACCCGCACGTCCCCGGCGGCGAGCAGACCGGACACGATCCGCTCCCCCATCAGCACCAGCGACGTGTGGTACGGGTCGTCGTCGAGCCAACCCTCCCAGGTGGGCGCGTACAGCACGGTGAAGCGGTGGTCGGCGGCCCCGGAACCGAACGTGTGCACCCCGGCCAGCTGCGGCCGGCCGATCTCCACGATGTCGCGGTCCAGCACGCCGACGTCGGCGCGGGCGTACCGTTCCCGCCCGGCCGGCCCGGCCACCCAGACCTCGTCGTACACCTTGCTGTACGGGTTGACGCTCGCCTGCTTGTCGCTGTCGCCGTGACCCACGAAGACGTGCTTGACGCCCGGCTCCCGCAGCAGGTGGATGTTGGCGCCGACGTTCGCGGCGTACAGCGCCACGCGCAGCGAACTCAGGTCCAGGTTCATGAAGTCCACACCGGCCGGCACGCAGATCACCGGCAGCCGGGTGTCGGCGAGCTGCCCGAACGCGTCCGCGGCGCGCAGCAGCACGACCGCCCGGCGGCCGGTCGCCTCCACCGGGGCGAGCCACATGTTGGCCTGGTAGACGTCCTTGGCCGGGCCGGCGAAGTAGAGCGCCACCTCGGGCCGTTCCCGGGCCATCCAGTCGTGCACGGCGGGCAGCACACCCGGTGCCTTGCCCCGGCCGCGCAGCGCGGTGAGCGCCAGCACCGCGGCGGTGACCAGGCCGGCGGCGAGCGTGACCAGGCCGGTGACCACCACCGGGGCGACCCGGTCGAGCGCGGCGGCCACCACCGCGGCCGGCACCAGCAGCACGTTCAGCAGCGGCATGCGCAGCCCGGCCAGCTGCCGCGCCCAGGCCGGCGGCACCGGGACCCGCCGCAGCGCGCCGAGGTCGATGTTGCGGGTGTACGCCGGGGGGTCGACCCGGCCGTCGATCACCTTGGTCACCGCGCCTGTGGCGACGGCCAGCGTCCACAGTGCGGCGGGCAGCAGCAGGACGGCGACGGTGCCCGCCACGCCGGGGCGCACCGCGGCGATCACCAGCAGCACCACAGACAGGTCCCGCACCAGCCGCCGGAACGTCTCGCCGAGACCGGCCTTGTCGAGCAGCGTGGCGGTTCCGGTGTGCCGCCCGGCCAGGGCCAGCTCACCGGCGACGGCGGCCACGGCGGCCACCGCGTACGGGACCACCAGGCCGAGGACTCCGGCGAGGACCATGACCGCGTAGCCGAGGAGCGTCGCGCCGACCGCGGCGAGACCCTGCTGGCTGCGTACTCTGCTGAACAACGACACGCTCCCTGTCTGTCCCGCCGATGTCGGTCCGAGTCGATCTCCGACGGCTGCGACCCTAAACGGGCCACATGACACAAGTATTGCCGGGGTGTCCGGCAGGTGAACTGCGGACGGCGTCATCCCGGCGACGGCATGCGACAGGCCCCGGCCGTTCGAGACGGCCGGGGCCCGTGAAGCCGGTAGGGGTCAGCCCCCGATGACCACCCGGCGCACGCCGGTCCAGCGCGCCGGGTCGGTGACCCGGCGGCCGTCGACCAGCACCGTCACGCCCGGCAGGTCGGCCGGGGCGAGGGTGCGGTACTCCGCGTGGTCGGCCTGGATCACCGCGGCGCCGACCGGCTCGCCGTCGTAGCCGGGCAGGCCGTGCGCGACCAGTTCCTCGTTCGTGTACATCGGGTCCGAGACGTACGGCACGGCGCCCCGGCGGCGCAGCGCGTCCACGGTCGGGAAGACGCCGGAGAACGCGGTCTCCTTGACGCCACCCCGGTAGGCGGCGCCCAGCACCAGCACACCCACACCGGTCAGGTCGCCGTACGCGGCGGCGAGCAGGTCCACCGCGTACTCCGGCATGGCCGCGTTGGCCTCGCGGGCCGAGCGGACCACGGTGGCGGCCGGGTCGTTCCACAGGTACATCCGCGGGTAGATCGGGATGCAGTGGCCGCCGACCGCGATACCGGGCGAGTGGATGTGGCTGTACGGCTGCGTGTTGCACGCCTCGATGACCTTGGTGACGTCCACGCCGACGGTGTCGGCGAAGCGGGCGAACTGGTTCGCCAGGCCGATGTTCACGTCCCGGTAGGTCGTCTCGGCGAGCTTGGCCAGCTCGGAGGCCTCGGCCGAGCCGAGGTCCCACACGCCGTTGGGGCGGTCCAGGTCGGGCCGCTCGTCGAAGTCGAGCACCGCCTCGTAGAACCGCACGCCGTGCGCGGCCGACGCCTCGTCGATGCCGCCGACCAGCTTCGGGTAGCGGCGCAGGTCGGCGAAGACCCGGCCGGTGAGCACCCGCTCCGGGCTGAACACCAGGTGGAAGTCGGTGCCGGCGGTCAGGCCGGAACCCTCGGCGAGCATCGACGCCCACCGGGTACGGGTGGTGCCGACCGGCAGCGTGGTCTCGTAGCTGACCAGCGTGCCCGGCTTCAGCCCGCGGGCGATGGCCCGGGTGGCGTCGTCCATCCAGCCGAAGTCCGGCACGCCCTCGGCGTCCACGAACAGCGGCACGACCACGACGACCGCCTCCGACTCGGCGACCGCGGCGGCGGTGTCGGTGGTGGCCGACAGCAGGCCGGCGGCCACCGTCTCCTTGAGCTTGACGTCCAGGTCGGCCTCGCCCGGGAAGGGCACGGCACCGTCGTTCACCAGCTGGACGACCCGCTCGGAGACGTCGGCGCCGATCACCCGGTGCCCCTTGGACGCGAACTGCACGGCCAGCGGCAGACCGATCTTGCCGAGCGCGACGACGCAGATGTTCATGAACTACTTTCCTCCAGAGGGCCAGATTCGGCGCAGGCGGGCAAGGAACCGACCGGGGGTCACCGGCGTGATCGCGACGATCACCTGGCCCTTGTGGTTCGTGGTGGGCGTGACGAGGTGCCATCGGACACCGCGCCGGGCCACCAGCCGGGGTGCGGAGACCGGGCGGTCGGTGCGCATCGGCGACGAGCCCGTCCCACCCAGGGCGGAGACCTCGGCGCGTACGATACGACGCTCGTCCGTCCCCGCGACGACCGCCAGCAACCGGTCCACCGCGAAGTCCGTCCGTACGACGGTACCGGGGCCGGACGCCTCGATCGACGTGGCACCCGTCAGGTCGCCCACGCTGACGCGCAGCGCCTCCGCGCTCAGCTCGGCCAGCTCGGCCCAGCGGCTGCGCGCGGTGACCACCAGGGCCCGCGCCCCGGCGGCGTCGCGTCCCCAGGCCAGCTCGGTCGCGGTCAGCTTGGCCAGTATCGCGGCGGCACGCTCGGTCACGTCGTACCAGTCGTCCGGGTAGCCGAACGCCGGGTCGCGGAAGCCGACCTGGTCGGCGTACCAGCGGTCGCCCTCGATGACGACATCGGACAGCGACCGGTCGGACTGCTGGCCGACGAGCGTGCGCAGCGCGTCGAGGTCACCGTCGCGCGCCACCGCCAGCCGCACCCGCTCCTCGGGCGCCATCCGGGCGGTGACCCCCTCGGTCAGGTACGCCTCGGCGAGCTTGCGGATCCGGTCGTGGACGTGCCGCTGCACGTCCGGGGAGAGGGCGAGGAACTCCGCGCGGAGCAGCTTCGCCACCTCCCAGGTGAAGTGGCGCACCAGCACCGCGTCCCGCCGCGGGCCGGGCTCGATCAGCCCGGCGACGAAACCGACGAGTTCCTCGGCGCAGCGCAGCCGCTCGGAGAATCGGCTGGCGTACGTGATGTTCTGGGCGTTGTCCCGCTTGACCGCGTAGTAGTACTCGTAGTCGCCGAGGACCGACACCTTCTTCGCCCGGAAGCACGCCTCCAGCGTGAACGGCTGGTCGCTGCCCATCGGCATGTCGGTGCGGTACCGCAGGCCGTACCGCTCGATCAGGTCCCGGCGGAACAGCTTGGTGTTCGACAACGACCAGGGCAGGTCGCTGTCGAACAGGTCGAGCCGCTCCTGGGTGGTGGCGTAGACGGCCTGGTGCACGTAGCGCTTGTTGGTGCCGACCATCCGGCCCAGCACCACGTCGGAGTCCCACCGGTCGGCGGCGTCGACCAGGCGCTCCAGCGCCTCCGGGCCGAGGTGGTCGTCCGAGCCGATGAAGAAGACGTACCGGCCGCGGGCGTGGTCGAGCGCCACGTTGCTCGGCGCCGCCGGGCCGCCGGAGTTGGCCTGGTGCAGCACTCGGAACGTGCCGGGGTACCGCTTGGCGTAGCGGTCCAGTTCGGCGCCGCTGCCGTCGGTGGAGCCGTCGTCGACGGCGACGACCTCCAGCCGGTCCAGGCCGATGGTCTGCCCGACCAGCGAGTCCAGGCAGGCGGTCAGGTACGGCATGGTGTTGTAGACCGCGACCACCACTGTCACGTCCGGCCCGCTCATGCCCCCACCTCCACCTGTGCCGGCTCCACCGGGGCGAGTGCCGGCGCCGGCCGGGGCGGCGCACCGGGCAGCAGCCGGGAGTAGACCTCGTCGAGCACCCGGGCCTGTGCCTCCCAGGTCCATCCGGCCAGCAGGCCCGGCCGGTCGTACGCGGCGCGGTACCGCTGCGGGTCGGCGAGCACCGCGGTGACCGCGCGGACGAAGTCGGTCACGTCCTCGGCGCGGAACACCTCGCCCTGACCGGTCTCCCGGACAGTCTCGGCCATGGTGCGCACGTCGGAGACGACGAGCGGCAGGCGGGCGTGTGAATACTCGAAGAACTTGGTGATCAGCGCGATCTCGTGGTTCGGCCAGTGCTGGATCGGGATGACGCCGACCTGCGCGCCGCTGAGGAACCGGACCACCTGGTGGTGCGGCACGTACGGCAGCACGTGCAGCCGGTCCGCCACGCCCAGTTCGCCGGCCCGGGTGACCAGGCCCCGGACGTACGCCGAGTCGGGCTTGTTGACCACGAACGCGACGTGCGCGCCGGGCAGCCGGGGCAGCGCCTCCACCATCACCCCGAGGCCGCGCTTGGCGGCGGCCACCCCGCTGTAGACCAGCAGTGGCTCGTCCGGCCCGAGTCCGCAGCGGGCGCGAATGTCCGGCACCGGCTCGGCCGGGTCGGCCGGCAGCTCGTCCACGGCCGGTGCGTTCAGGACGACCGCCGGCCGGTCGGTCAGCCCGTGCTCGGTGCGCAGCAGGTCGGCCAGGCCACCGGAGACGGTCATGGTGGCGTCGGCGTACGGCACGTACTCCCGCTCGTGCGCCACGTTGCCTGGTAGCCAGCGGGCGTTGTCGCGCCACGGCTGCACGCCGGGCAGGTATTCGTGGGCGTCCCACAGCAGGGCGATCCGGCGCCCCTTCGCGGCGGCCCGGACCTTCGCGCGGGCGCCGACGCCGAGCATCCGGAAGTCGTTGGCGTGGATCAGGTCCGGCGCCAGCTCGTCGACCACCGGGCCGTAGGCCAGTTCGTAGTCCCACAGGCCCGGTTCCAGGCGCCGCCACGCGCCGTCGCCGCGCAGGCGGCGCCAGAACAGCGTGTACGCGCGGTCCCAGGGGCCGTCCAGCTTGCGGCCCTTGCGGGCCCGGGTGAGCTGACGGTTGCGGAACCCGACCCACTTGCGGGTGAGGCCGGACAGCTTCTCCTCGGCGCGCAGCGCGGCCCAGGGCAGCCCGCCCGGCCGGCCCGCGCCGGACTCGCGGGCCGCGACGGTGAGCGCCGCCCGGCGGACCGCCAGGTCCGCGCGCCAGGCCTTGACCGCCTGGGTACGGTGCGCCGCGATGCCGCTGGGCGGGTAGGCGAGCGGGTGCCGCAGCCAGGCCCGGCGGAACTCGTGCCGGCGGCGGGCCAGCGGTTCGGGCATCGGCACGAGGCGTACCTCGGCGGCGCCGAGGCGCCAGGTCTGCGGGCTGCCGACCGGCGCCCGCCCGAGCAGCACCACGTCCCAGCCGGCGTCGGCGGCGGAACGGGCCGCCTTCTGCACCCGGGAGTCACCGATGACCCCGTTGTCCACCAGCATGACGACCCGTCCCCGGGTGCCCGTCGCTGCGGTCGTGCCGTCAGATCCCATTCCTGCCCGTTTCGTCGTCGCCAGCACCGCGCCCGCGGACCCGAGCGAGTCTACGACAGCGGATCGGGCCCGGACGCCCGCCGCCGCCGGTGCCCCCCGACCTGCTGTGACTGTTGCTACCCTCCACCCTGTTCAACGACCGGCGCCCGCTCCGGGTCGTTCGCCGGGTCGCCGGTCGCGCCACGCGGGCCTTCGGCCAACCCCAGCTCAGCGCGAACGGGACCGCACAATGGACGTGGTGACCACCGAGGAACCCCGCCGGCCCGCACCAGCCCCGCCGACCGGGCCGGCCACAGCCGAGCGCGCCCGGCCGGGCCCCGTCCGACGGCTGCGCGACGCCGCCCGGGACGCGGCGCCCGCGCTGGCGGTGTACGCGGTGATCCGGCTCGTCGGCGTCCTTGCCGTCTACGTCTGGGCCCGCTCGCTCAACCTCTCCCCGGTGCGCGAGCTGACGCTGTCCGACGCCACGTACTACCTCGCCATCGCCCAGCGGGGCTACGACGGGTACGAACGGGTGCAGAGCGACATGGCGTTCTTCCCGCTCTACCCGGCCCTGATCGGCGTGGTCGAACGGGTCACCCCGCTCGGCCCGCGTACCGCCGGGCTCGCGGTGGCCGCGCTGGCCGGCCTGGCGGCGGCCTGGGCGCTGTACGCGATCGGCTCGTACCTGCACGACCGTCGCACCGGCGTGCTGCTCGCCGCGCTCTGGGCGGCGCTGCCGCACGCGATCGTGCAGTCGATGGCCTACAGCGAGACGCTGTTCACCGCCCTGGCCGCGTGGACGCTGTACGCGCTGCTGCGCCGCCACTGGCTGACCGCGGGCGTGCTCTGCCTGTTCGCCGGCCTGACCCGGCCCACCGCCTCGTCGCTGATCCCGGTGGTCGGCCTGGCCGCGCTGCTCGCCGTCATCCGGCGCCGGGACGGCTGGCGCCCGTGGGTGGCCATGCTGCTCGCCCCGGCCGGCTGGCTCGCCTACCTGGCCTGGGTGGGCGTCCAGACCGGGCGGCCGGACGGCTGGTTCCACATCCAGTCCGCCGGCTGGCGCAGCCACTTCGACTTCGGCGTGGACACGGTGCGGCGCGGACGCGAGGTGCTGGCGGTGTCCGCGACGCCGCAGATGCTCGTGGTGAGCCTGGTGCTGCTGCTGGCGCTGATGTTCTTCGTGCTGAGCGTGATCGACCGCCAGCCCTGGGAACTGCTGCTGTTCAGCGGGCTGATGCTGGTCACCACGATCGGCGCGGCGGGCTACTACCACTCGAAGGCGCGGTTCCTGGTGCCGGCGTTCGCGCTGCTGCTGCCGGCCGCCGTCGGCCTGGCCCGGGCCGGCCGGGCCCGGGCCGTCACGGTGCTGGTCGCGCTCACCGCGTTCTCGACCTACTTCGGCGGCTACCTGCTGCTCATCTGGACCAGGTCGCCGTGACGCTCACCGGGTGAGCGGGCGGACGTCCCACAGCCAGACGTCCGCCACCCGCTGCCCCGGCCCGTAGAGCGCGTCGAGCACCACCTTGAGGTCGTCGTGGCGGCGGGCCCGGTCCGGCAGCGCCACCGCGTCGGCCTTCCAGTGCCGCACGTCGGCGCGGGCCTGCTCGACGTCGGCCGGGCCGACCGCGGTGTCCCGCTGGCCCCGCGACACGGCGGTGAGCAGCTTCGCGGTCGGCTGCGGCTCGACGCCCCACCGGCCGGTGTTGTCGGTCTTGGAGACCGGCGCGAGGAAGTACCCCTCCGGGACGGCGAAGCCGGCCAGCGCCGCGGAACTCCAGTACAGCGACGTCATGCCGTCGACCGGGACCGGCACCAGGGTGCGGCCGGGAGCGACGTGGTCCTTCCAGACGCCGGCGGTGACGAAGTCCGGCACCGGGTTGCGCCCGCGCGCCTCCAGCGGGGTCGGCAGGATCGGCAGCAGCGCGGCGAGCAGCGCCACAGCGGCCAGGCGGGGCACCAGCCGGCCGGCCTCGCCGACCCGTACCCGGGCCACCCGGTCCCCGGCGACCGCGAACAGCACGCCGAGCGCCACCGTGGTGATCAGCGCGAACCGGGACACCACCACCGAGTCGAACACCGGCAGCTCGGACACCAGCGCGAACGGCGCCGGCACGTCGGTGCGCCGGGTGCCGACGGTCCAGGTGGTGCCGATCGAGAACACGGCCGAGATCAGCGCGACCACGGCGAGCACCCGGACCACGATCTCGCGGCGCAGCCACCAGGCGGCGCCGACCGCGAGGATCACCACCGACCAGCCGTAGAAGCTGGCCTGCTCGGTGGTGTTCGGGCCCCAGCGCAGGGCGCTGGTGGGGCTGCCGGCCACGGACTCGGTGGCGTACCGCACGAACGACCCGAGGGTCAGCGCGTAGACGTCCGGGTTGCCCGGGTGACCGACCCGGTGCTGCGGGCCGGCGAACTGCATCCACAGCGGGTACGCGGCGGCGGCCCCGACCAGTACACCGGTCACGGCGAGGCCGCCGAGCATCGGCCGGGCCCGGCGCAGCGCCTCGCGCGGCCGGAAGATCACGTAGCCGATCACCATCATCAGGCAGCCGAGCGCGGTCAGGAACAGGATCTCCAGGCTGACGAAGAACTGCGCCGTCACGAGCGCGCCCAGCACCAGGCCGTCGCGTACCGGGCGGCCGTCCCGGGCCAGCCGGATCACCCGCCAGAGGATGAACGGCACCAGCCACTGGGCGGTGATGTGCGGGTGGCCGTTGCTGTGCGACACCAGCGCCGGCGCGAAGGCGCAGAACAGGCCACCGGCGAACGCCGCCACCCGGGACGAGACCAGGTTCCGGGACAGCACGTGGTACCAGGCGTACGCGGTGCCGGCCAGGTTGAGCGTGATGAACAGCAGGTACGCGAACGGCGCCCCGAACAGCAGGGTGACCGGGGACAGCACCAGCCCGGGCAGCTGCATGCCGACGTTCGTCATCAGGTTCACGCCGTCCGGGGCGTTCTGCAACGTGGTGAAGAACGGGTTCTCCAGGTTGCTGACCGCGTGCGCGGCGTACGCCAGCATCCACTCGTTGAAGCCCTGGTCGTTGGGGCGGCTGCCGAGCAGCCGGCCGTCCGGATTCACCCAGCCCCGGCCGGTCACCCAGAACGCGCCGGCCAGGAAGATCGCCGCGACCAGCAGGTCCGGCCGCATCCGGCGCCAACGCGACGGGCGGTCGGTGTCCTCCGCCGTGGCGGCCTCCGGCTGCGCCGGGCGCGGCGGCGTGGCCTCGGCGGGCCGGTCCGCGCCGTCGGCGGCCGGCGGCTTCGCGGTCTCGTCGGTGGCGTCGGCCACCGATCCACCGGCGTCTGCGGTGCGGGTACGGGTCTCGGGCCCGGGGGCGGTCATGGCGCCGTAGTGTACGCAAGCCGGGCAGCGGCGCCGGGCCAGGCTCGCCCGGCCCGGTGAAGAGTCGGCGACGATCCGCCGACGGCGGGACGTACCCGCGGTGACCGGGCCGCGCCGCGGCGGGCGCACCCCGCCGGCCGGGCACCCGGCGGGCCGGGGTGATCCGGCCGGTTCGGTTAGGCTGGTCCCTCGTGTCCCGTTCCATGCCACCGGTCACCGTGCTCCCCGTCGGGGCGGCGGCGTCCGGTGACGGCGGGTGGCCCGGCCCACCATCGCGCACCGGCCGTGTCCGCGTACGTCGTCCGGCGGCGGCCGGGGCACTACTATTCCTAGGGCCTGCGGGCACCGGCCCGGCCACCCGGCCGGGGTCCACGGCCTCCCGACTCGGGCGGCGGCCGGTCCGCACCGAGAATCCGTCGCAGATCACGAGGAGTCACGTGTGAAGGTCGTCAGCATCGTCGGCGCCCGACCGCAGTTGGTGAAGCTGGCGCCCATCGCGGCGGCGTTCGCCGAGGACGGGTGCGAGCACGTGATCGTGCACACCGGCCAGCACTACGACGCCGACCTGTCCGACGTCTTCTTTTCCGGTCTCGGCATCCCCGACCCGGACGTGCACCTCGGGATCGGCTCCGGCAGCCACGGCGTGCAGACCGGCAACACGCTGGCCGCCCTGGACCCGGTACTCGCCGCCGAGGCCCCGGACTGGGTGCTGGTGTACGGCGACACCAACTCGACGCTGGCCGGCACGCTCTCGGCGGTCAAGCAGCACCTGCGGGTGGCGCACCTGGAGGCCGGGCTGCGGTCGTTCAACCGGCGGATGCCGGAGGAGCACAACCGGGTGCTCACCGACCACGCCGCCGACCTGCTGCTCGCCCCCACCGAGGAAGCCGTCCGGCACCTGGCCACGGAGGGCCTGGCCGCCCGTACCGAACTGGTCGGCGACGTCATGGTGGACGTCTGCCTGCGGGTCCGCGACGACGTGGCCCGGGGTGGGCAGCCCCGCCCGGCGCTGCCCGACGGCATCGACCCGGACGCGCCGTACCTGCTCGCCACCCTGCACCGCGCGGAGAACACCGACGACCCGACGCGGCTCGCCGCGCTGCTCGACGCGCTCGCCGACCTGCCCGTGCCGGTCGCGCTGCTGGCCCACCCGCGGCTGGTCGCCCGCGCCGACGAGCACGGCCTGAAGCTGACCCGGGGCGCGCTGCACGCCGGCCGGCCGCTGCCGTACGCCGCGATGGTGGCCGCCGTGGTCGGCTCCGCCGGCGTGGTCACCGACTCGGGCGGCCTGCAGAAGGAGGCGTACCTGCTGGACCGGCCGTGCACCACGCTGCGCACCGAGACGGAGTGGGTCGAGACGCTCGCCGACGGCTGGAACGTGCTGGTGCCGGACCCGCGCGAGCTGGGCGCCCGGTGGGCGGCCACCGCGACGCGGCCCGCCCCGGACGCGCCGCGCGGCACCCCGTACGGTGACGGCCGGGCGGCCCGGCGGGTCGCCGAGACGCTGCGACGGCACCTGGCATGACGACGCGCTCCCTCCTCACGATCGGTTATCCGCGATGACCAACCGCCCTGTCCCGCTCCCCCGCTCGCGCGGCGGGAAGCGGCCGCACGCCATCTACCTCGCGATCGGCTTCCCGCCCGCGGCGAAGAGCAGCGCGTACCGGCTGCGCGAGACGGCGAACCAGTTCGTCGCCCAGGGCTGGGACATCACCGTCATCACGATCTGCCAGCAGGCGTGGGAGCGGGAGTACGGCCTGGACCACACGCTGTCGGAGAAGGTCGACCCGCGGGTGCGGGTGGTCGAGCTGCCGCTGATCCGGGAGGATCTGGAGACCGACATCCGGGCGTTCTCCGAGGAGCGCTCGCTGGACCCGGCGGGCTGGATCAAGCGGCTGCGCAAGCGCGAGCAGCAGGCGTTCCCGGAGCCGGTGTTCGGCGGCTGGCGGTACGAGCTGGAGAAGGCGGTGCTGCGGCTGCACCGCGAGCACCCGGCCGACCTGCTGCTCGCCTCCTGCGCCCCGTACGTGAACCTGGCCGCCACCCGGAAGCTGTGGGAGGAGCACAAGGTCCCGTACGCGGTCGACTTCCGCGACGGCTGGTCGCTCGACGTGATCGGCGGCGGCGAGGCGTTCACCCGCGACTCGGTCTCCGGCCGGTGGGAGTCCTCCGTGCTCGAACACGCGCTCGCGGTGTGGTGCGTCAACGACCCGATCGCCGGCTTCTACCGGGAGCGGTATCCGCACCTGGCCGACCGGGTGCACGTGGTGCGCAACGGCTACGACGAGGACAGCCTGCCGGACATCTCCGGCCGCTCGCCGGACCCGGCGGCCGGGCTGACCTTCGGCTACCTGGGCTCGGTCAACTTCAGCCCGGCGTTCCTGGAGTCGGTGCTGGACGCCTGGCGCATCGCCCGCCGCGACGACCCGTTGCTGGCCCGTTCCCGGTTCGAGGTGCGCGGCCACATCGGCGCGGGCGCGTCGCGTGAGGCCAACCGGCACATGGACCTGCTCAAGGAGGCCGCCGTCGACGGGGTCAGCTTCGGCGGCCCGGTGCCGAAGGCGGAGCTGGCGGCGACGTACGGCTCCTGGGACGCGCTGGTGCTGATGCTCGTCGGCGGGCGGTTCGTCACCTCCGGCAAGGTGTACGAGTTCATGGCCAGCGGCCTGCCCGTGCTCTCCGCCCACGACGTCGACCACGACGCCAGCAACGTGCTGGCCGGGCATCCGCTGTGGACCGGGGCGGTCGGGCTCGACCCGCACCGCCTCGCCGGCTCCTTCGTGGAGGCCGGCCGGCTGGCCCTGAAGGCGACCGACGCGGACCGGGCCGCCGCCCGGGAACTGGCCCGCCGTTACGCCCGGCCCGCCGTGCTCGCCCCGGCGGTCCGCCGCCTCACCGAACTCGTCCGGCCCACCGGCGCCGGCGCGGCCACCCCGGCCACGACCTCCTCGACGGGAGATGCCCGACAGTGACCACAGTGCTCATCGTGGCCGCCGCCGCACCGAAGCAGCCGGCCGTGCTGATCGAGGCGCTGGAACGTTTCCGCAGCCGTGGCGCCCGCGTCACCGTCGCCTGCTTCTTCGACAGCGCGGAACTCCCGGTCGACCCGGCGCTGGCCGAGGTGCGGTCGTTCGTCGTACCCGCCGAGAAGCGCGACGCCCGGCTGCGGCGCGCGCTCGGCCGGGCACAGGCCAACCGCAAGATCTGGCTGCACGCACAGCGCCACTCCTGGCTGCGGCAGCGGTTCCGGTCGGCCGACCTGCTGGTGGCCCTCGACCCGCGGTCGGTCTACACGGTGTGGGAGATGGCCCAGCGCAACACCCGGGCCGGCGCGCACTACGGGCTCGTGCCGGCGCAGCGGGCGCTCGACGCGCCGCGTACCGAGCCGGTCGGCAAGCGGCTGGAGCGGCAGGTCGCGGCCGCTGCCGGCATCGGCACCCGGGGCGCCAAGCGGGCGGCGGTGGAGACGGTGCGCACCACCGTCCAGAAGGCGACCGGCCAGCGGATCATGAGCAACCCGGCGGGTGCCTGGTTCTGGTCCCGCGCGGTGGCCGCGCCCCGCGTACCGGACCGGCTGCGCAGCAAGCTGGCGGTACGGCTGCACGACAGCGCGGTCAAGGCGGGGCGCCCGGCGGTCGCCGCCCGCACCGCCGCGGCCGCGGTCAGCCGGATCAACAGCGCCGCCACCCGCGCGGACGTGCTCACCAAGGCCGCGCAGGGCGAACTGGCCCTCGGGCACGTCCCGTCCGGCCTGCACGACGCGATCCGCGCCCAGCTCGCGCTGGCCGACGCCCGGCTGCCGAAGGACCCGAAGAAGGCCGCCGCGGCGGTGTCGCGGGCGTGGAGCCTGGCGTCCAACCGGGTGCTGCACTTCGACCGGCTCTCCTCGCCGATGAGCGACGACCCGGGCGCCTTCCTGGCGCCGTTCCGGGAGAGCGCGGCGGCGCGGAAGCTGTCGCAGCCGCGGGGCCGGCTCGCCCCGGCCGCCCCGGCGCCGACCGACCGGCCGCTGCGGCTGCTGGTCACCACGCTGATCAACGACAACTTCCTCCAGGAGATCCTGGAGCGCTACCGGGCCATGCCGAACGTGGAGGTCCGTTTCCTGGACCTGTACGAGGACCCGGTGACCCGCCCGCTGGCGCTCAGCGGCAGCACGGTGATGGAGCACCTGCTCGGCGCCGAGTCGACGTACGGCGCCAAGATCGAGGAGTGGCTGCGGCCGCACCTGGACTGGGCCGACACCGTCTTCGTCGACTGGTGCCAGGCCACCGCCGCGCTGTTCACGCTGCACGACCCCGGGACGGCCAGGATCATCGTCCGGCTGCACAGCTTCGAGGCGTTCAACTTCTGGCCGCACCTGGTGGACTTCTCCCGGGTCGACGACGTCGTCTTCGTCTCCGAGCACCTGCGGGACCTGTCCACCGCGGTGCTGCCCCAGCTCACCGGCGAAGGCGCGCCCCGGCTGTGGGTGGTCGACAACGCGATGGACCTGCAGCGCTACCCCCGGGCCAAGCCGGCCGACGCCCGGTTCACGCTGGGACTGGTCGGGTTCAGCTCGGTGGCGAAGGACCCGCGGTGGGCGATCGACGTCCTGCGGAAGCTGCGCGAGCACGACGAGCGGTACAACCTGACGCTCATCGGCAGCAACTTCAACAACCGGACCAGCAAGCCGGCGAAGGACTACGGCCGGCAGCTCGCCAAGGACCTGGCCGAACTGGAGCCGCTGGGCGCGGTCCGGCGCTACGGGCAGACCGACGACGTGCCGGGCGCCCTCCAGGAGGTCGGCGTCATCCTCAGCACCTCGGTGCGGGAGAGCTTCCACTGCGGCCTGGTGGAGGGCGCGGCGAGCGGCGCGGTGCCGGTGGTGCGGGACTGGCCGTTCTTCGCCGGCAAGCCGCACGGCGCCCGTACCCTGTTCCCCGCCGACTGGGTGGTGGACACCCCGGCGGAGGCGGCGGAGCGGATCCTGGCCGTCACCGCGACCGAGCAGGCGTGGGCGGAGGCCGGCCGGGCCGCCTCGGAGCACGTGCTGAAGACCTGGGACTGGGGTGTCAGCCAGGCCGACTACGACCGGTTGCTGCTGGGCGACTGAGCAGGCGCAACGACAGCGGGGCCCGGCCGGTCGGCCGGGCCCCGCCGCGTTGTCGCCGGTCAGCGCGCCGGCACCGTGGCCCGCTGGTTCGGCACCGGCACGACGGCGGTGTCCGCCGGCGCGACGGGCCCGGGGTGGTGCGGCAGCAGCCGGGTGTAGACCTCGTCCATCACCCGGGCCTGGGCCTCCCACGTCCACTGCTCCAGCACGCCCGGCCGGTCGTACGCGGCCCGGTAGCGCTGCGGGTCGGCCAGCACGGTACGCACCGCCCGGACGTAGTCGGCCAGGTCCTCGGCCCGGAAGACCTCGCCGTGCCCGGTGGCCCGGGTCGCCTCGGCCATCGTCCGCACGTCGCTGACCACCATCGGCAGGCCACCGTGGGCGTACTCGAAGAACTTGGTGATCAGCGCGATCTCGTGGTTCGGCTTGTGGTGGATCGGGATGACGCCGAGGTCGGCCGGGGAGACGAACGCGGACACCTGCCAGTGCGGCACGTACGGCAGCAGGTGCACCCGGTCCGCCACGCCCAGCTCGGCGGCCAGCTCCTCCAGCTCGTACATGATCGGGGCCTTGCCGTTGGGGTGCACCGAGACCAGCGCGACGTGCGCCTCGGGCATCTCGGTGAGCCCGCGGATCATGATGTCCACGCCCCGCGACGGGTTGATGCCGCCGCAGTAGACCAGCAGCGGCGTGGCGGCGCCGATCCCGCACATCGCCCGGATGTCCGGCACCGGCGTCGCCCGCTGTTCCGGCGTGAGCGCGCGCGGCGGCGCGTTCAGCACCACGGCCGGCTGCTCGGGCAGGTCGTGGCTCTCCCGCAGCAGGTCGGCCAGGGTGGACGAGACGGTGATGACCGCGTCGGCGTACGGCGCGTGCTCCCGCACGTAGGCGATCTGGGCGGGCAGCCAGCGCAGGTTGGCGGGCCGGCCGATGATGCCGGGGACGAACTCGTGCGCGTCCCAGAGCAGCTTGACATCGCGACCGCCGGCCCGGGCCCGCATCACCGCCCGCGCGCCCACGCCGAGCATCCGGAAGTCGTGCGCGTGGATCAGATCCGGCCGCAGCTCATCCACCACCGAGGCGAAGGCCAGCTCGAAGTCCCACAGCTCCGGGTCCAGCCGGCGCCAGGCCCGGTCGCCGTGCACCCGCTGCCAGAACCGCAGCGCGGCGCGGTCGAGCCGGGAGTTCGGGTCCTGCTGGCTCTCCTGGAGCCGCCGCAGCTGCGCCGAGCGGAACTTGACCCACTGGAACATCGCCCTGTTGAGGAAGTACGGCGCGGCCAGCCGGGCCTTGCCGGCCAGCTCGGCGAAGCGGGGGCCGCCCGCCGCCCGGTTCACCTTGATCTCGGAGAGGCGGAACGTCAGGTCGTCCCGGCGGGCCCGCAGCGTGTTCAGCCGCCGCTTGGCGTCCGGCCCCGGCTTGTACGCCAGCGGCCGGCGCAGCAGCGCGCGGCGGTACGCGACCGGATGCGTCAGCCGCCGGGGCATCCGGATCAGGCGGACCTCGGCGTCGCCGATGCGCCAGCTGTCCTCGGTCGCCGCGCCCTTGAGGATGCCGACCAGGATCACCTCCCAACCGGCCTCGGCGGCGGAGCGGGCGGCCTTCTGCACCCGGGAGTCGCCGTGGACCCCGTTGTCGACCAGCATCACCACCCGTCCCCGGGTCGGTCGGGCATCGCTACTCGGGACAGCTTGCATCGGGTGCTTCTCCTCGTCGAGGGGGCGGTGCACGGGCGGTCGGCGGGTCACCGCAGGAAGGCGTCGAACACCTCAGCGGTCCGCCGGCCGTCGTGGTGGTCACGGACGTAACGGGCGCCCTCCGCGGCCAGGGCGACCGCGGCGGGTCTGTCGTCGAGCAGCGACTCGATCGTCTTGACCAGCGTGCCGGGTGTGGCGTTGGCGATCGGCGGCTGGACCCCGGCGGCCCGGTGCGGCCCTTCACTCACGTACGCCACCACGACCTTGCCGGCGGCCATCCCCTCGCAGGAGAACGTGCCGTAGCTGCCCATCACCAACTGGTCGACCACGATGTCGCAGTCCTGCACCAGGCGGCGCATCTCGCTGTGCGGCAGACCCTCCACCAGGCGCAGTTCGATGATCCGTCGATCGTGCAGCTCCTGCAACCGGGGCAGCAGCCGGTCGGTGCCCTTGGTCCAGCGGTTGGACGGGGCGTGCAGCACCACCGGCCGGGTGCGTTCCAGCACCGGACGGTCGCAGGCCCAGGCGTCCACGTCCACGATCAGCGGCGCCCAGGTGGCGAACGGCACGTCGTCCAGCAGGTCCGGAGTGGTCACGAAGAACGGCAGGCCGCTCTCCTGCGCGGTACGCCGGTTCCGCTCGGTCACCACGGTGAGCCGCTCGCGCAGCTCCTCCGGGGCGTCCCGGAACGCGGACTCGGCGTGCCGCTCCAGGTGCGCGCCGGGGTGGCGGATCTCACTGCCGTGCGCCAGCAGCGCGACCTTGATCCGGGCCCGGCGCAGCGCGGGCAGGTCCCCGGCGATGTCGTCGCCGTTGAGCCGGCCGAGCACCGGGCGGAAGGCGTCCACGATCAGGTGCGTGTACCAGCCGAGCACCCGCGCGGCCTGCTGCATCTGCACGTCGAGCCGGTGTTCGCCGGGGAAGTGCAGATAGCGGTCGGCCGGGTAGCGGTAGGTGGCCGGCGGCTTGGCCACGACCAGTTCGATGCCGACGTCCGTCCGCGCGGCGCTGATGGCCGCCGCGAGGGCGGAGAGCTGACCGGCGTAGTTCGCCGTGCCCAGTCCCAGCCGGACCGGCCCGGCGCCGAGCGCCCGCCACCGGCCCGGTGTGCCGGCCTCGACCGGCGCGACCGGCGGGTCCTGCTGCTCCGGCGTCTCGGGGGCCTCGTCGCCGCCCCGCTGCCAGGCCCGTTCCACCGCCTTGGCGAAGGAGGGCACCGAGCCGGAGGCGAAGAAGTCGCCGGCCCGGTGCCGGGTCAGGTGCTCGCGGACCGCCCGGCTGTCGGCCGCGACGATCCGCAGCCCGGCGGCGAGGCAGGTGTCGAGCAGCCCGAGACCGGCGTCCGGCGTGAACCCGACCACGGCCACGTCGGCCGAGGCGAGGAACGTGGCAGTCACCGTGCGGGGGCGCGGGACCGGGTGGACCCGGCGGCGGGCCTTGCCGGCCCGGCGGACCAGGTCCTGGGCGGTCGTCTGCTCCGCCGGGTCGCAGACCAGCGCCAGGTGGAACTCGGGCAACCGGGCCAGGGCGCGCAGCACGCCGTCCAGCGCCCGGTCACCGGTGATCCCGCCGGCATGCACCAGCAGCGGCGTGCCGGCGGGAAGTTCACACAGTTCGCGTACCGAAGGGGTCTCCCAGGGCCGCGCGCCGGCGGCGGCCCGGCGGAGCGCGATGCGCCACCGCCGGGGAATCCGCCGTCGCACCGCGGAGACCGTCCGCCGCACCGGCGCCGGGCTCATCGCAGTGCCGGCTCCGCGTCGCTGCCGCTGGCCGTGACGGACACGACCTTGCCGTCGGCGGACGACTCCAGGAGAGCCGCCGCGACCTGCACGGTACGCAGGCCCTGCCGCAGCGTGACGATGTCGCTCTGCTTGCCCTCGACCGCGTCCCGGAAGCGCTCGTGCTCGACCAGCAGCGGCTCCCGCTTCGGGATGGCGTATCGGACCATGTCGCCCTCGGCCACGCCGCGGAACGCGCGCAGCGCCTCCCACTCGGTGTCGATGGCGGCGTTGGCGTAGAACGTCAGGTCGGCGGTGAGCGTGTCGGCCACGAAGCAGCCCTTGTCACCGGTGACCACAGTCGACCGCTCCTTGAGCGGGCTGAGCCAGTTCACCAGGTGGTTGACCATCGTGCCGTCGGCGAGCTGGCCGACCACGGCGACCATGTCCTCGTGCAGCCGGCCGCTGCGCGAGACGGTGCGGGCCGCGACCGAGGCGTACTGCTGGCCGGTGACCCAGGCGGTCAGGTCGATGTCGTGGGTGGCCAGGTCCATCACCACGCCGACGTCGGCGATCCGGTGCGGGAACGGGCCCTGGCGCCGGGTCACGACCTGGAACACCTCGCCCAGTTCGCCCGCCTCGAGCCGGGTACGCAGGCTCTGCAGCGCCGGGTTGTAGCGCTCGATGTGCCCGACGCCCGCGACCAGGCCGGCGTTCTCGAACGCCTCGACCAGCCGGTTGGCGGCGTCGACGGACTGGGCCAGCGGCTTCTCGATGAGCGCGCAGACGCCGTTGGCGGCCAGCTCCATGCCGATCGGCTCGTGCAGCGCGGTCGGGCAGGCCACCACCGCGTAGTCGACGCCGATGGCGAGCAGGTCGCTCAGCTCGGGTACGACCGGCGCGCGCAGCGTGCCGGTCACGTCGCCGGCCGGGTCGACCACGCCGACCAGCTCGACGCCGTCCAGGTTGGACAGCACGCGGGCGTGGTTGCGCCCCATCGCGCCGAGGCCGATCAGGCCGGCCCGCAGCTTCCGTCCGCTCACTGCGCTCTCCTTCGTTCGCGACTGCGGGGCTCGCAGACCCGGCTCACTCCTCGCGCTCACCGGGCACCGGCGGCCAGGTTCGCAGCCTCGGCGATCCGCTCCAGCTCGGCCTGGGTCAGCGACGGGTGCACCGGCAGCGAGACCACCTCGGCGGCGGCCCGCTCGGTCTCCGGCAGGTCCCACGCGCCGGGCTTGCCGTCGACGAGGTACGGCTTGAGCCGGTGGATCGGGGTCGGGTAGTAGACCGCGTTGCCGATGCCCAGCTCGGTGAGGCGGGCCTGGGCGGCGTCACGGTCGCCCCGCACCCGCACCGTGTACTGGTGGTAGACGTGCTTGGCGCCGTCGGCGACCGGCGGGGTGACCATGCCGGTGATCGCCGAGTCGAGGAACTTGGCGTTGGCGCGGCGCTGCTCGGTCCAGTCGGCGAGCTGGGTGAGCTGCACCCGGCCGATGGCGGCGGCCACGTCGGTCATCCGCATGTTGGCACCGACGATCTCGTTGGCGTACCGCTGCTCCATGCCCTGGTTGCGCAGCAGCCGCAGGGTGCGGGCGAGGTCCGCGTCGGCGGTGGTGATCATGCCGCCCTCGAGGGAGTGCATGTTCTTCGTCGGGTAGAAGCTGAAGCAGCCGGCGGTGCCGAACGCGCCGACCGGGGTGCCGTTGCGCTCGGCGCCGTGCGCCTGCGCGGCGTCCTCGACCACGGCGAGGCCGTGCTGCTGCGCGATCTCCATGATCCGGTCCATGGCGGCCGGGTGGCCGTAGAGGTGCACCGGCATGATCGCGACGGTCTTCGGCGTGATCGCCGCGGCGACCGCCTCCGGGTCGATGCAGAAGCTGCCCGGCTCGATGTCCACGAAGACCGGCTCGGCGCCGACCAGCCGGACCGCGTTGCCGCTGGCGGCGAAGGAGAACGACGGGACAATGATCTCGTCGCCCGGGCCGAAGCCGAGCGCCATCAGCGTCAGCTGCAGCGCGGAGGTGCCGGAGTTGACGGCGACGCAGTGCCGGCCGCCGACCAGGTCACCGAACTCCTCCTCGAACGCGGCGACCTCGGGGCCCTGCACGACCCGGCCGCTCCGCAGCACCCGGACGGCCGCCTCGATCTCGGCTTCGCCGATGATCGGCCGTGCGGGGGGAATGAACTCTGGATGCGGCCCGACCATGGGGCTTCCTCCTGTCGACGCGTGGTTCATGAGAGACATTTCGGGGGATCGTAGCGGTCTGTCGGGAGAAACCGCGTATCGCACGGATTGTCCGACCGGTTGTGACCTTCTGTTCATGATCGACGACGGCCCTCCGGGGGCGGCCCGGGGTTCAGACTTCCACCTCGTCGCGCACAGGCCCCACGCATGCTACCCGCAGGGCGGCGACGATCGCGGCCGCCATCCGGGGCACCTCGGCGGGTTCCAGCGGGGCCCGGGAGATCGCCATCCGCCAGTAGACCGGGCCGACGATCAGGTCGACCGCGGCGCGCCGGTCGGTGTCCGGGGACAGCTCACCGCGCTCGACCGCCCGGCCGATCAGGATCCGGCCCACGGCCTGCTGGTAGTCGTCCAGGGCGGCCTGCAACTTCTCCGCGATCTGCGGGTTGCGCGCCGCTTCGGCCAGCAGATCCGGGATGATCTGCGCGGCCAGCCGGTGACGCAGTGCGCGCGCCATCACGTGCAGCAGAATCTCCAGGTCACCGAGAAGGCTGCCGGTGTCCAGCAGCGGGATGTTGCGCCCCGCCACCGCCGAGACCATGTCCAGCACCAGGTCGAGCTTGGAACGCCAGCGGCGGTAGATGGCGGTCTTGCTCACACCGGCCCGGCGGGCCACCGCCTCGATGGAGAGGCGACCGTAGCCCACCTCGGCCAACTCCTGCATCACGGCGGCGCGGATGGCACTGGTGATCTCCCCGCGCAGCACCGCCGCGCCGGCCGGAGCACGCCTCTTCTCGGTCGTCACGTGGAACAATGTAGCGCAACGACGGTACGGTTGCGTCCCGACGTTCGGTGGACTACCTTCCATGCAGCAGCGAGGCGGCTCCTCCCCGCCCGGCCACGCTGGATCTCTTTCACCGCACTGCTCCCCATCAGCACGAAAGATCGGAGCGCCTGAACATGGCCAACACCGCGGTGGCCGACCCCGAATCCGGGCTGACCCGGGCCGAACTGGCCCGGCGGTACGGGCTACGGGTGGCCGGGGAACGACCCGCCCTGGGCGAGTACGCCCGCCGGTTGTGGGCGTACCGGCACTTCATGACCGCGTACTCCCGGGCGAAGGTCGCCTCCTCGCTGAGCAACACCCAGCTCGGCCAGCTCTGGCAGGTGCTGACACCGCTCACCAACGCGGCCGTCTACTTCCTGATCTTCGGCGTCATCCTGGGCCAGCACCGGAACGTGCCGAACTTCATCGCGTACCTGTGCACCGGCGTCTTCATCTTCATCTTCACGCAGACCGCCGCCTCGAACGGCGTCAGCGCGATCACCGGCAACCTGGGCCTGATCCGGGCGCTCCAGTTCCCCCGGGCGGCGCTGCCGATCACGGTCACGCTGGTGCAGCTCCAGCAGCTGCTCATGTCGATGGTGGTGCTGGCCGGCATCGTGCTCGTCACCGGCGAGCCGCTCACCTTCCGCTGGGTCCTGATCGTCCCGATGCTGCTGCTCCAGACGATCTTCAACGTCGGGCTGAGCATGGTCATGGCCCGCCTCGGCTCCAAGGTCACCGACCTCAAGCAGGTCATGCCGTTCGTGATGCGCACCTGGCTGTACGCCTCCGGCGTGCTCTACCCGGTGACGCTCATCCGCGAGCACCTGCCGAACTGGGCGGCCAACGTCCTGGAGTGGAACCCACCGCTGGTCTTCATCGAGCTGGCCCGCTACGCGCTGCTCGACTCGCACCAGGCGCACCTGGTGAGCTCCCCGGCGAAGCTCTGGGCGCTCGGGTTGTTCTGGGCGGTCGTGGCGGGCGTCGGCGGGTTCGTCTACTTCTGGCGCGGAGAGAAGGAGTACGGCCGTGGCTGAGCAGACCCTGCCGCTGAACGCCGGCCCGGTGACCGACTCGGGTCGCGTCCCCACCGTGGTGGTGGACGACGTGCACGTGATCTACCGGATCCACAAGGGCGCGACTGGCGGCACCAGCCCGGTCTCCGCGCTCAAGCGGATCGTCTCCCGCACCAAGGCGCCGAACATCCGCGAGGTGCACGCGGTCAAGGGCGTGAGCTTCACCGCGTACGAGGGTGAGGCGATCGGCCTGATCGGCAGCAACGGCTCCGGCAAGTCCACACTGCTGCGGGCCATCGCCGGGCTGCTCCCGCCGGCCCGCGGCGCCGTCTACACCCAGGGCCAGCCGTCGCTGCTCGGCGTGAACGCCGCGCTGCTCAACGACCTGTCCGGCGAGCGCAACGTGGTGCTCGGCTGCCTCGCCATGGGCATGCACCCGGACGAGGTCAAGAAGATCGCCCCGGAGATCATCGAGTTCTCCGGGATCAACGAGCGCGGCGACTTCGCCTCGCTGCCGATGCGCACCTACTCCTCCGGCATGGGCGCGCGGCTGCGCTTCGCGATCTCCTCGGCGAAGAAGCACGACGTGCTGCTCATCGACGAGGCGCTGGCCACCGGCGACCGCAAGTTCCGGGTCCGCAGCGAGCAGCGGGTCCGCGAACTGCGCGACAGCGCCGGCACCGTCTTCCTGGTCAGCCACTCGATCGGCTCGATCCGGGACACCTGTGAGCGGACCATCTGGCTGGAGAGCGGCGTCCTGAAGATGGACGGCCCCACCAAGGAGGTCTGCGACGCGTACGAGAACCAGAAGTAGCGCCCCGGAGCGCACCGCACCGGGTTTCCGCCCGGAGCGGTGCGCTCCCGCGTACGCGTTAAGGTTTTCGGACCCATCCCCTTTCACCCAGAGTGAGGTACGGCAATGACGCAGGACCACACCACCGCACCGGACGCCGCGCCGGCGAGCCCGGCACCCTGGCGCCCCGCGCGTACGGTGGCCGTGATCCTCGCCGGGGGGACCGGCACGCGCCTGGGGCTGGGCATCCCGAAGCAGCTCCTCAAGATCGCCGGCAAGCCGATCATCGAGCACACCCTGGCCGTCTTCGAGGCCGCACCGGAGATCGACGAGATCATCGTGCTGATGGCCACCGGTCACGTGGACGACGCGCGGCGCATCGTCGCCGACGCCGGCTTCCGCAAGGTCACCAAGGTGATCGAGGGCGGCGAGACCCGCAACGACACCACCCGGATCGCGCTCGACGCGGTCGGCGAGGGCGACGTCAACATCCTCTTCCACGACGCGGTCCGCCCGCTGGTCAGCGCCCGGATCGTGCGCGAGTGCGTGAACGCGCTCTGGACCTACTCGGCGGTCGACGTGGCCATCCCGTCCGCCGACACGATCATCCAGGTCGACGCGGACGACTGCATCACCGACATCCCGGTCCGGTCCCGGCTGCGCCGCGGCCAGACCCCGCAGGCGTTCCGCTCCGGCACCATCCGCGAGGCGTACCGGCGGGCCGAGGGCGACCCCGACTTCGCCGCCACCGACGACTGCGGCGTGGTGCTGCGCTACCTGCCCGGCACGCCGATCAAGGTGATCGACGGCTCGGACGAGAACATCAAGGTCACCCACCCGGTCGACGTGCACCTGGCCGACAAGCTGTTCCAGCTCGCCGCCGCCCAGGCGCCCCGCCTGACCGACCACCGCAGCTACGCCGAGGAGCTGACCGGCCGGACCATCGTGGTCTTCGGGGGCAGCTACGGCATCGGCCACGACCTGGCCGAACTGGCCCGCTCCTACGGCGCCCAGGTCTTCCCGTTCAGCCGCTCCACCACCGGCACGCACGTCGAGCGCGCCGAGGACGTGGCCGCCGCGCTGAAGACCGCGTTCGAGGCGACCGGCCGGATCGACCACGTGGTGGTCACCGCCGGCATCCTGGAGAAGGGCGCGCTGGCCGAGATGGACTCGGAGACGATGGACCGTCTCCTGCACGTCAACTTCGTCGGCCCGGTCACCATCGCGCGCCAGTCGCTGCCGTACCTGCAGCAGACGAAGGGCCAGCTGCTGCTCTACACGTCCAGCTCGTACACCCGGGGCCGGGCCCGCTACGCGCTCTACTCCGCCACCAAGGCCGCGCTGGTCAACCTCACCCAGGCGCTCGCCGACGAGTGGGCCGAATTCGGGGTACGCGTCAACTGCGTCAACCCGGAGCGCACCGCCACCCCGATGCGGACGCGGGCGTTCGGCGAGGAGCCGGAGCACACGCTGCTCTCCTCCGAGGCGGTCGCGCAGGCGTCCCTGGACGTGCTGATCTCCGAGCTGACCGGCCAGGTGGTCGACGTGCGCCGGTCCCCCGGCGAGCCGGTGGCCGCCGTACCGGCCCAGCCCGGCGCCGACCGGTCCGAGCTGTCCACCGGCGCCTGAACCCGACGGGACGTGTCCGATGCGTGGTGACCTGGTCCGCAAGCTGCTCGCCCGGGTACTGACCACCGGGCTGGCGGTGCTGGCCTTCCTCGTCGTGGCGCTCACCGGGGCCACCGGCTGGGGCCTGGCGCTGGCGGTGGCCGCGCTGGCCGCCACCGCCTGGGAGCGCCGGGTCCGGCCGTCGGCCGACGGTCTCGCCGAGACGGTGCTCGTCGCCGCCGGCATCCTGGTCGGCTACGCCCGGCGCCTCGACGACGGTTTCGACCCGGCGCTGACCGCCACCGCGCTGGTGCTGCTCGGCCTGGTGCTGCTGGTCGGCCCGCTGCGGCAGGCCGGCGCGCTGGAGATCCGCGCGGCGAACCTCCCGGTCCGCACGTGGGCACCCGTGGTCGCCGCCCGGCTGGGCGACGCGCTGCTGGTGCTGCTCGCCGTGGTGGCGCTCGCCGCCGCCCTGACGCTGCCGGCCTGGACGGCGCTGGCCGCCGCGCTGCTGGTCGGCGCCGGATGCGGGGCGGTCGCGCTCGACCTCGCCCGGCGCCGGTTCCGGCCGCCCGCCGGAGGTGGACCGGTCGGCCGGGCGCTGCGCCACCACCGGCCCGAGTTCGTGCTGCACTTCTCCGCGCCGCCCGGCTCGGAGTATCAGGTCACCATGTGGCTGCCCTACCTGGAACGGATCGGCCGCCCGTTCCTGGTGGTGCTGCGCGAGCCGGAGCTCCTGCCCGCGGTGGCCGCCGCCACCCGCGCCCCGGTGGTCCTCTGCCCCACGCTGAAGGCGCTGGACGAGGCGCTGGTGCCCAGCCTACGGGTCGCCTTCTACGTCAACCACGGCGCGAAGAACGCCCACCTGATCCGGTTCAACCAGCTCACCCACGTGCAGCTGCACCACGGCGACAGCGACAAGGCACCGAGCGCCAACCCGGTCTCGGCCATCTTCGACAAGATCTTCGTGGCCGGGCAGGCGGCGATCGACAGGTACGCCCGCGCCGGCGTGGAGATCCCCGCCGACAAGTTCGTCGTGGTCGGCCGTCCCCAGGTCGAGGCCATCGAGGTACGCCGGGAGCCGGTCACCCCGTCGGCGCACCCGACGGTCCTCTACACCCCGACCTGGACCGGGCACCACGCCGACGCCAACTACTGCTCGCTGCCGGTGGCCGAGACGCTGATCCGCCGGTTGATCGACAGGGGGGCCACGGTGATCCTGCGCGCCCACCCGTACACCGGCAAGAACCCGGCCTCGGCCCGCCAGCTCGCCCGCCTCACCGAACTGCTCGCCGCCGACCGGGCCAGGACCGGCCGGCCGCACCTGTTCGGCGCCGCCGCGAGCCGCGAGCTGACGCTCACCGAATGCGTCAACCGCGCCGACGCGCTGGTCTCCGACGTCTCCGGGGTCATCTCCGACTGGCTGTACTCCGGCAAGCCGTACGCGGTCACCGACACCGGCGCCGACGGCGAGCACTTCGTCGAGCGGTTCCCGCTGGCGGCGTCCGGCTACGTGCTGCGGCGCGACATGTCCAACGTGGACGAGGTGCTCACCGACCTGCTCGACGCCGACCCGAAGGCGGCGCAGCGCTGGGCGGCCCGGACCCGCTACCTGGGCGACTTCCCCGCCGACGGCTACGCCGAGGCGTTCCTCACCGCCGCCCGCCGCGAGCTGGAACCCGAATGGTCGGTCCCGGCGCCGCGCGCCGTGGTGTAGGCCCGCTCAGAGGTACGGGTCGAGCAGGGCGAGCACCGCGGCCGGGTCCTCGACGTGCGCGTTGTGGCCCAGCCCGGGCAGCGTGGCCACCGGCACACCCAGTTCCTTGAGCTGCGCGTCGGTCACCATCGGGTCCTGCTCGCCCCGGGCCAGCAGCACCGGCACGTCGGTGGCGGCCAGCAGCGCCGCCAGCCGGGGCTCCCCGACCGCGAACGCCGCCGGATCCATGGCGAGCCGCCAGCGGCCGTCCTCCCGCCGCAGCCCCGCCTCCACCACGGGATGGTCCGGGGCGAACAGCCCGGCGAGCCCTGACACCCGCAGGTAGCGGCGAGCCGCCTCGTCGCGGGTGGCGAACCAGGTGACCGGCCGGGCGGCCAGTTCCTGCGACTTCGCCAGCTCGGCCGGGGACCAGACCGCCTTGATGCCGAGCCCCACCACCGCGTCGACCGGAAGGGCCCGCTGCCGGGCGGCGAGCGCCAGCGCCACCACCCCGCCGAGCGAGTGCCCGAGCAGCACCAGCCGGTCGGTGGGGCCGAGCCGTACCGGGCCGAGCCCGTCGGCCACGCGTTGGGCGAGGGCCTCGAACGAGTAGCCGGGCAGCGGCGGCGACCAGCCGTGACCGGCGAGGTCGGGGGCGAGCCAGCGGCCGGGCCAGCGGCGCTCCAGCAGCGGCGCCCAGGGCAGCCACACCTCGCCGGTGGCACCCATGCCGTGCAGGAGAATCAGGTGCCGCTTCCCCGTCGTATCGCCCATTGGCGCAGTCTGCCACCGCCCGCCCCGCACACGCGAGACCGAACCCGCCGCCTCCGGCCCCCACCAGCCCGTCGATCTTGCGGTTTCGGCCCCCGGGATGCCCGGCTCACCCGTTATGCCGGGGCCACAACTGCAAGATCAACGGGGCGAGGTGAGGCGGGCCGGGGTGGGGTGGGGTGGGGTGGGACGGGGAAGGCCGGCACCCCGGGGTGGGGTGCCGGCCTTCGGGGCTGCGGGACTGCTCAGGCGGAGTAGCCGCGGCTGGCGATCCAGTGCGCCAGGTCGATCGTGGTGAGCCAGTACGAGGGCAGGGACGGGTCGGCCGAGTCGGCGATCCGTACGGTCCGGCCGTCGTCCTTGTAGCCGACCACGGCGACGTAGTGGCCGCCCGGGAACGAGTGCCAGCCGCCGTTGGTGTCGGTGGCGGTACCGGCGACGTTCGCGACGACCGCGCGGCCGTTGCTGATCGCCTCGACGACGTCGGCCTGGAGCCGGTCCATCTGGGCCGGGGTGGCGGTGCCGGGAATCATGCGGGTCCGGTACGGGTTGCCCTTGACCTGCTGGTTGAGCACCCGGGTGGTGTCCTCGGCGGAGTTGGTGCCCATCTCGGTGGTGCCGAGCGGGCCGGCGAGCGCGTCCTGGCTGCGCTCGATGCCGGCGGCGCTGAGCGCGTTGCGCACGGCGGCCGGGCCGCAGTAGAAGTAGTTGATCTGCGCCTGGTAGTCGTAGTCGAGCGACTTGCTCGACGGCGGCTTCGGCTTGGCCTTCCGGGTGAGGTCCGGGTCCGCCGCCGCCTTGGCCGACGGGGAGGCGCTCGCCGACGCGCTGGGCGCGGCCGAGGCGCTGGGCGACGCCGGCGGTACGGCGATGCGGGCCTCGCCGCGGCTGGCGGGCTGCTCGCCGAGGCGGGCGGCGCCGAGATCGGCGACCGCCGCGGTGTTCTCCTGGACCGGGGCGTCGTCACCGGCGGCGGCGACGGTGCCGGCACCGGCGGCCAGCACGAGCGCGGCGGCCGATCCGGCGATGATCTGGTACGGGCGTTCGGTGACGATCCGTCGCAGCTGACGCTTCAGGTGGTGCTTCACGAAATCCTCCACGGGGCGTGAGCGGCACACGCCGGCCCGGCACGCGGAGGAACTCACACGTGCTGGCGGGGCCGGATGGCCGGGGGATCCGGGAACGCCCGTGATGCCGGGCGCCCAGGGGGCGGTTGCCGGTCGCGCGTCAGGCGAGCGCGGGCACCGCGGTGCCGTGGAGGCGGGGGGACGATCGAGGGGTGGGCAAGAGGGGTAACTCCTTCCGTGGCCGCCGACCGGGTTAGCTGACGGATTCGGGCGGGAAGTACGCCCTACCGCGGGCCGTGGGCTCGCGGATTCACCCCGATGGTGCTCATGGGTCCCCGGTTCGTGGAACTCGATTAGGCGGGTCGGTGCGGCGTCGCCGTCGGCGATCGATTACCGCATCGGACGCGCCGACACTACCGGTGGGTATGTCCCATGCCAAGCGCTCCCACCTGCGTAAACGTGATCCGCGGTAACGGATTTCGGAACACCCGGTTACTGACTTCACTCAATGGGACAAGCAGTTTCGACGGCACCCGGCGGCGGAAACCGGACAGACGGCGAGCAGCCGACCGGCAATTGCGCGGCTCGATGACCCGTTCTGCGCCCCGCGCCCGATTCGGCGGCCTGGGTGACCGGGCTCACCACATTGCGGGTAACAATTCGGTCGAGACGGGGCGCCTCAGCCGACCCGGGCCGGGCGCCACCGCGCGTTCCGGGCCGCCGCGGGCACCGGCAGGGCGCTCGTCGTCGTGCTCCGGTACGGCAGGGCGGGCCGCAGGGCCACGGTTGCCGCGTACGCCTCGGCGGCGAGGGTCCGGGCGGCCTCGGCGGCCAGTTCCGCGTCCCGCCAGGCCGTCCGCTCCCGCGCGGCGGCGCGCTCCCATCCGGCCCGGCGCCCGTCCCGAACCGTGCGGGCCAGCACGATCTCCTGCTCGGCCGGGTGCCGGCGCGGATCCCATCCGTTGCGGTGCGCCAGCACGTCGGCGAGCTGACGGGCGGTCAGGTCGCCCCGCCAGTGGGCCGTCATGGCGGCGTGGTGCAGCCAGCGCTCCCGGGCCGCGTACTCGCCCGGGGTGCGCGGGGTGCGCGGGGCACCCAGCGCGGCGGCGCCGGCCAGGCGGCGGGCGGCGCTGTCCGCCTCGTCGTACGCGGTCCAGGCCCGGTCCGCCTCGTCCTGCGCGGCCAGCCACCGCTCCCGGCGGCGACGGGCCGTCTGGGCGGCCCCGGCGGCGGCCACCGCCACCTCCTCGGCGTAGCGGACCAGATCGTCGCGGCGGGCGGCATCGGCGTCCGGCTCGGGGGCGGCGTCCGGCTCGGGGTCGCGTTCCGGCCGGGCGACGAGCGCGGCGAGCAGGCCCAGGGCGAGCAGCAGCAGGAAGGACCAGATGGCGGCGGCCTCGGGCACCGCGGTGAGGAAGTGGTACAGAGCGGTCTGCGACATGGTCGGCACCTCACGGGAAGAACCTGGCGGGAGGACCCGCACGACCTCGCCGGGGCGGGCCGGTGGAACGGGCCGCCGGGGCGGGTGCGGGGATGACGTTCGGTGGGTGCGGTGAACGGGCGTGGCCCGTGGGCGGATCAGCGGGCGGGCGGGGCCCGCGGGCCGGCCGGCGCGGCGACCCGGCCGGCCGGGACCGGCTGCGGTGCGGCCGGGTCGACGGCCCGGGGAGCGGGCGCCGGGACACCGGCGGGAAGGGCCTGCCGCTCGGCCGCGCGGTCGGCCTCCGGCCGCGCGGTGGCCGAGGCACCGGCGACGGGGTACGCCGGGACGGCCGCCGCCGGAGCCGGGGCGGCAGCGGCGACACCGGACGGCAGCGTGGCGGCGCCGAACGAGCAGGCGACGACCACGGCGAGACTGGCGAGCATCCGGGCGGTCCAGCGCGCCACCCACCACACGGGGCAGGTGAGCGCGATCGGAAGCACGGGTACAAATTACCGCCGAACCCCCACGAACGCACCGCCGCACGGCGTGTCGCGAATCGACCGGCCGAGGGGTGCGCGTGTCAGTCCGGGCGACGCCGCCCGGCGTACTCGATGCCCTCGCCCGGACCGGCGACGGACGTCGCGCCGCCGTCGGCGGCCGGGCCGGCGGCGTCGTCGGCGGCCCGGCGCGGAGCCGGCACCGCCGGCGCGGCGGCCGGCATGCGGGACGCGGCGCGGGCCCGGCGGGACGGGCCGAGCAGGCGCATCATCGGCACCTCCACCCAGCGGTGCAGCGCGGCGGCCAGCGCGAGCGTGACCACCAGGAAGCCGAGGACCGCGAGCGGGCCGCGCCAGCCGGGCAGGCCGCTCCCCCAGTGCCCGGTCAGCCGCAGCACGGTGACCATGACCAGCACGTGCACCAGGTAGAAGGCGAACGACACCTCGCCGAGCCAGACCATGGCGCGGGACCGCCAGGGGGTGGGCCGGCCGCGCACGTCGGCGTCCGCCGCGGCGGCGATGACCAGCAGGTATGCGACCGCGAGCAGCGCCGCCCAGAACTCGGCCGGGATCCACAGCGCGGCGACGACCCAGGTGGTGACGAAGACGCCGGTGGCGACGGTGAGGTTCGGGCCGCGCCAGCGGTGCCGGCGCATCAGCTCGGCGGCGGCCACACCCATCCAGAACTCCAGCGACCGGGTCACCGGGAAGATCTGCGTGAACCACCACCGCTGCTCCTCCGGCACGAGCTGCTGGCCGGGCCACAGCGCCAGGATGAGCAGCGGCGCCGCGACCAGCACGGTCCGCAGCACGCCGGTACGGGCCCGGCGCAGCCACGGCACCACGAGCGGCAGGCACAGGTAGAAGGCCAGCTCGCAGGAGAGCGACCAGCTCACGTTGTTGACGCTGTAGAAGTAGCCGCCCAGCGGGATCCACGCCTGGACCAGGAAGAAGTTGGCGATCGCGGCCCACGGGACGATCGGGTCGGCGAACCAGGCCGCGACCGTCACCGCCGCGACGAACGTCACCACGTGGTTCGGGTAGATCTTGGCGAACCGGCGGCGCAGGAACGTCCACGCGCGTTCCCCGTCCCGGTACGACCAGACCAGCACGAACCCGCTGAGGATGAAGAAGAACTCGACGCCGGACAGGCCGAGGCTGAACGCCTTGTCGATCAGGGGCTTCAGGTGCGGCTCGGCGACGATGCCCATGGTCCCGGCGTGGAAGCCGAAGACGAGCAGCGCGGCGACCCACCGCAATCCGGTCAGCGACGGCAGTCGTGGGGCACGGGTGACGGTCGGCGCGCTGGTCATTCCGGGCACCCTACCCCGGGGGAACCGGGACGTTCCCGGCGAGCCGACGTCCGCCGGGTCTCTCAGGGGCGGCGGATAGGATTTCCGTTCCTGCACGCGCGGGCACCCCACCACGGCCCCCGCCCGGACGCCGTGCCGTACGGAAGGTGAGCGAAACCGGATGCACCAGCGGATCCTGCTCCGCGCCCGCAAGGGCCCGTTCGACGTCCTCACGCCGGAGGAGACGTTCGCCGGCAACTGGATCGGCGACAACAGCGGCAACCTGGTCTTCAGCCACGCCGCGCACAAGCTGCTCGCCACCTCCACGGCCGAGATCACAGCGACCCGCACCCCGGCCGACCCGCGGCTCGCCGACGAGATCAACGAGCGGCACGACGTCTTCGTGGTGCCGCTGGCGAACGCGTTCCGGCGCAGCTTCATCCACCGGCTCACGCCGCTGACCCGGCTGATCGAACGGCTGAAGATCCCGGTGGTGGTGCTCGGCGTCGGCGTGCAGACGAACGTCGACGGCGACCGCGAGTACCTACGCCCGATCGACGAACCGGTCCGCGCGTTCTGCAAGGCCGTGCTGGACCGGTCGCACAGCATCGGCGTCCGCGGCGAGGTGACCGAGAGCTACCTCAACACGCTGGGCTTCTCCGACGTGGAGCAGATCGGCTGCCCGTCGATGTTCCTGCACGGCGACACGTTCCGGCTCGAGAAGGACCGCCCGGAGCTGACCGCCGACTCGAAGGTCGCGCTCACCATCTCCCCGTACGTCCGCTCGATGGCCGCCGTGGTCCGCCACCACCAGGAGCGCTACCCGAACCTCTGCTACGTGCCGCAGGACCTGCGCACGCTCGGCACCCTGCTCTACGGCGACGCGCCCGAGCACCGGGGCCAGAGCAGCGACATCCCGCTGCACACCTCGCACCCGCTGTTCGCCGAGGACAAGGTGCGCATGTTCGTCGACCCGTGGACCTGGATGTCGCACCTGTCCGGGTACGACTTCGCGTTCGGCACCCGCATCCACGGCACCATCACCGCGCTCGTCGCCGGCACGCCCGGCTACCTGTTCGCGCACGACTCGCGCACGCTGGAACTGGCCCGCTACTTCGGCATCCCGCACCGGATCATGCGGGACGTGCCGGCCGACGTCGACGCCGCCGACCTCTACGCGGAGGCCGACTACACCGCGCTCAACGACGGCCACAAGGCCCGCTTCGAGACCATCACCGCGTTCCTGCGCAAGCACGACCTCGGCACCTCGTTCGCCGACGGTGACAGCGCCGCGCGCTTCGACCGGCAGGTCGCCGAGACGGTGTTCCCGCCGGCCGTCCGGCCCGCCGCCGCCACCCCGCCGGCCGAACTGCTGACCCGCATCGAGCGGCTGCGCGACGAGAACGCCAAGCTCACCGCCACCATCGACGCGCTGCGGTCGCAGCAGCTCCGGGAGCGGATCAAGCAGGCCGTCCCGGGCACCGTCCGCCGGATGCTGCGGCGCTGACCGTCGTACGCCTGTTCGAGAGCGCGGTACGATCGGCGACGTGTCCGACGCGTACCAGCCCTCGATGCTCGACCTGGCCGAGCAGGGCCCGGCCCTGGGCCCGCTCGCCGGGGCGCTGCGCCGGCACGAGCTGAGCCGGGGCGCCTGGGTCGACCACCTGCCCGGCTGGGTCCGGGGCTCCGACGAGGTGCTCGACACGCTGCGCCACGACGTGCCGTGGCGGGCCGAACGCCGCACCATGTACGACACCGCTGTCGACGTACCCCGGCTGCTCTGCTGGTACGCCGCCGGCCGGCCCCTGCCGCACCCGGTGCTCACCGCGGCCCGGGACGCACTCACCCGGCACTACGCGCCCGAACTGGGCGAGCCGTTCGTCACCGCCGGCATGTGCCTGTACCGCGACGGGCGCGACAGCGTCGCCTGGCACGGCGACACCCTGGGCCGCTCCGCGCACACCGACACCATGGTGGCGATCGTGTCGTTCGGCTCCCCGCGCGCGCTGCTGCTGCGCCCCCGCGGCGGAGGCGGCGGCAGCCTGCGGTTCCCGCTCGGCCACGGCGACCTCGTGGTCATGGGCGGCTCCTGCCAGCGCACCTGGGAACACGCGGTGCCGAAGACCACCCGGCCGGTCGGCCCCCGCGTCAGCGTCCAGTTCCGTCCCACCGGCGTCGCCTGAGCCGGGGCGGGACCACGTCCCGCCAGGGCACGTGCTAGAAACAACTCCCAGGGTCGATCACGCCCCCGTCACCCGATGACGCGAAGGGCGACCGATGACCCAGTCCCCCACCTCCCGCTGGTCCCCGTGGACCCTGCACGGCGACGGCCGCCAGGTACGCCCCGGCGACGTGGTCGCGCCCGACGAGCGGCTCTCCTGGCCGCGCACCATCGGCGTGGGCGTGCAGCACGTGGTCGCCATGTTCGGCGCCACCTTCACCGTCCCGCTGATCACCGGGTTCCCGCCCGCCACCACGCTGCTGTTCTCCGGCCTCGGCACGCTGCTGTTCCTGCTGATCACCGGCAACCGGCTGCCCTCGTACCTCGGTTCGTCGTTCGCGTTCATCGCGCCGGTGCTGGCGGCGAAGACCGACGGCGGCATCGGCGCGGCCCTCGGCGGCATCGTGGTCGCGGGCGTCGCGCTGGCGCTCGTCGGCGTGGTGGTGCAGGTGGCCGGTTCCCGCTGGATCGACGCGCTGATGCCGCCGGTGGTGACCGGCGCGATCGTCATGCTGATCGGCCTCAACCTCGCGCCGGTGGCCTGGGACGGCGACGGCTCCGGCACCGGCGTCAAGGCGCAGCCGCTGATCGCCGTGGTCACGCTCCTCGCGATCCTGCTCACGACGGTGCTGTTCCGGGGCTTCGTGGCGCGGCTGTCGATCCTCGTCGGCGTGGTGGTCGGGTGGGTGCTCGCCGCGCTCACCGGCAACCTCGACCAGCAGGCGGTCAGCGGCCTGCGCCAGGCGGCCTGGGTCGGTTTCCCCGAGTTCCACACGCCGAGCTTCGACGCGCGCGCCGTCGTGCTGGTCATCCCGGTGATCCTGGTGCTGATCGCGGAGAACGCCGGGCACGTCAAGGCGGTCGCCGCGATGACCGGCCGCAACCTGGACCGCGACATGGGCCGGGCGCTGCTCGGCGACGGCGTCGCCACGGTGCTGGCCGGCTCCGGCGGCGGTTCCGGCACCACCACGTACGCGGAGAACATCGGCGTGATGGCCGCGACCCGCGTCTACTCCACCGCCGCGTACTGGATCGCCGGCGGAACGGCGATCCTGCTCGGGCTGTGCCCGAAGTTCGGCGCGCTGATCCTGACCGTCCCGGCCGGTGTGCTCGGCGGCGCCACCACGGCCCTGTACGGCCTGATCGCCATCCTCGGCGCCCGGATCTGGATCGAGAGCCGGGTCGACTTCCACGACCCGATCAACCTGTTCACCGCGGCGGTGGCGGTGATCATCGGGGCCGCCAACTACACGTTGACGGCCGGCGACCTGTCGTTCAACGGCATCGCGCTGGGCACCGCCGCCGCCTTGGCGATCTACCACGGCATGCGCCTGATCGCCCGCCTGCGCGGCACCACTCCCGAGTCCCGCCAATCCCCCGACCCCGAACTCTGACCCCTCACCCCACCCGCCCCGCCGCCTTTTGCCCCGCCGCCCCGTCGCTCCGTCGATCATGAAGTTAGCGGCACAAATTGCCCGATTCACGCCCGCCAACTTCATGGTCAACAGACGGTCGGGGCGCGATCGGGACACCCGAGGGCCCGACCGCGTCGATCATGAAGTTGACGGCGATCGGTGTCCGTTTTGCCGCCGCCAACCTCATGATCAACCGCGCAGGACGGGGGGCGAGTGCCCACACACCCGCAACTCGCCAGCCACCCGGGCGCCCGCTGCGGTGATCAAGGAGTTTGTGGTCGGCGGGAGGCGTGAAAGGGCCGCAAACTCCTTGATCAACGGGGTCGGGCAGTGCCGAGATGGGCAGGGTCGCCGGGTGCGCGGGCGCGGGCGGGAGACGAGCGGGCGCGACTGAGCGGTAGGGCGGGTGCGCCAGGCGCCCGCCCTACCTCGTCAGTCGCGGTCGATGTGGTGGCCCACCACCGTCGGGCCGAGCATGACGGCGAAACCGGAGCCGTCTCGGCGCGGGTCAGCAGGGGGCAGTTCCACCGGGTCGCCGGTGGCCGTCGCACCCACCGGCCGCGGACCGATCCACGCCACCGACAGCTCCACCTCACCCTTGAGGAACCGCTGCGCGCGGACGCCGCCGGTCGCCCTCCCCTTCGCCGGGTACGCCTTGAACGGCGTCACCTTCACCGTGGCTCCGGTCGAGGTGACCACCATCGGCTCACCGTGCTTCGCGTCGTCGGTGCGGATCGCGCCGAAGAAGACCGCCCGGGCGTCGCCTGGCAGGTTGATGCCGGCCATGCCGCCGCCCTTGAGCCCCTGCGGGCGTACCACCGATGCGGCGAAGCGCAGCAGCGACGCCTCCGAGGAGACGAACGCCAGCGTCTCGGCGCCGTCGGTCAGCCAGGTCGCGCCGATCACCTCGTCGCCGTCGCGCAACGAGATCACCTCGAACTCGTCGGAGCGGACCGGCCAGTCCGGGGCGCACACCTTCACCACGCCGGCCCGGGTGCCGAGCGCCAGACCGGGCGAACCCTGCGCGGACGGACCCAGCGGGGCGAGCCCCACCACCGTCTCGCCCGGCTCCAGCGGCACCAGTTCCGCCGCCGACATGCCACCGCGCAGTGACACCGTGCCGGACTGCTCCGGCAGCACCGGCAACGGCAACACGTCGATCTTGAACGCGCGCCCGGCGCTGGTCACCAGCAGCACCCGGCCGCGGGCGGTGGAGTGCACGAGCGCGCGTACCGCGTCGTGCTTGACCCGGCCGCTGCGCCGGCGCGCCTCGGCGGCCTCCTCCGACTCGGCCGCGGTCCGCGCCACCAGCCCGGTGGCGGAGAGGATCACCTGGCACGGGTCGTCGGCGACCTCCAGCGGACCGGCGGGCACCGAGGCGGCGAGCACCTCCTTGAGGTCGCCGTCGACGAGCGTGGTGCGCCGCGGCGCGCCGAACTGCTTGACCACGGCGGCCAGCTCGTCGGAGACGACCTTCCGCAGCACCTTGGGATCGTCCAGGATCTTCGACAGCTCGGCGATCTCGCCGCGCAGCTTCTCCTGCTCGGCCTCCAGCTCCAGCCGGTCGTACTTGGTCAGCCGGCGCAGCGGAGTGTCCAGGATGTAGCTCGCCTGGATCTCGGAGAGCTTGAACTTCTGCATCAGGCCGTCCTTGGCGGCCTGCGCGTCCTCGCTGGCGCGGATCAGCTTGACCACCCGGTCGATGTCGAGCAGGGCGATCAGCAGACCGTCGACCAGGTGCAGGCGCTCCTCCCGCTTGCGCTTGCGGTACGCGCTGCGCCGGGTCACCACCTCGTAGCGGTGCGCCAGGAACACGTCGAGCAGTTCCTTGAGCCCGAGCGTGCGGGGCTGGCCGTCGACGAGCACCAGGTTGTTCACGCCGAAGGACTGCTCCAGCGGGGTGAGCCGGTAGAGGTCCGCGAGCAGCGCCTGCGGGTTCACGCCGACCTTGCACTCCACCACCAGGCGGGTGCCGTTCTCCCGGTCGGTGAGGTCCTTGACGTCGGCGATGCCGGTCAGCCGCTTGGTCTTGTTCACCTCGTTGGTGATGGCCGCGATGACCTTCTCGGCGCCGACGCCGTACGGCAGCTCGGTCACGGTGATGGCCTGCCGGCCGCGGCTGCCCTCCAGCGGGCCGATCTCCACCCGCCCGCGCATGCGCACCACGCCGCGCCCGGTCTCGTACGCGCGGCGCACCTCGTCCAGGCCGAGCAGCAGCCCGCCGGTGGGCAGGTCGGGGCCGGGGACGAACTCCATGAGCTTGTCGAGCGTGGCGTCCGGGTGGTTGATCAGCCAGCGGGCGGCCTGGACCACCTCACCGAGGTTGTGCGGGATCATGTTGGTCGCCATGCCGACGGCGATGCCGGACGCGCCGTTGACGAGCAGGTTCGGGAACGCCGCCGGCAGCACGGTGGGCTGGGTCAGCGAGCCGTCGTAGTTCGGCTCGTAGTCGACGGTGTCCTCACCCAGCTCGCCGGTGAGCAGCATCGCCTCGCGGGACATCCGGGCCTCGGTGTTGTGGTTGACGAAACCACCGGCCAGGAAAGAGTGGTCCGCGGATTCGACTCGAACGGAAAAGACCTCCGCCGGCTCGTCGGGAGCAACCGCGACGACCTTCTCGTACCGATAGCCCGCATCCATGACGGGCAGGATCGTGGCAAGGATCTCGGTGTCCTTGATGCGGTCGATGATGCGGAGTCGTTCGGTTTCCCACCGCTCGACACGATCGAAGTTGTGGCTGGTGAGCCACTTGCGTCCGCTGCCCCGACGATCGAAGTCGATGCTGCTGCGCACGTAGTCGGCCACAAAGGGGACATGGTCCTGACTGAGCCGATGCGGGCGCAGCGGCGCGTGCCGCAGCATCTTGGCCAGCACCGCCTGCTTGGTACGGAGAAAGCCGACACGAGTTGCGAAAGCCCTGATGTTTCGCGTCCCGGAAACCACCAAGCGGTGCTCCACCGAGCCACTGGGCCGGGTGTAGTGGCGTCGACAGGCGATCACACCGAACTCCGCGAGCAGTTCTTGCACCTCCCGAGTCAGACGCTCGCTGTAGCTGGTGTACTGGATGGTGAAGCTGCTGTTGGCGACGCGGACTCCGCCGTCACCTTCGAAGAGGGCCATCAGGAAGGCCCTCTTGATGCCCCACCCCCCTGCCCAGACGAATTCGGGCACGAACTTGTCTCTCGCCTGGTGACCGATGAGCTCGGCGAGTGGACTCGCCCGGAAGGCGTCCATCCCGCCGGCGACGTCTTGGACGTCAAGTTCGTGAATACGGCGACGGTCTCGGCGCGTGTGCCGGTCGTTGACGTAGCGGCGTCCAGCCACGACCTGGTCGTAGGCATGCAGGACCTCGCCGAAGAAGTGCTCATCGGTATTGCTGAATCCTGCCCGCGACTCGCTGGCGAAGCCTTCAGAGACCCAGGCGCCGCCGAGCACGCCGAGCATGTATTCACGAGCGGTGGGGACGACCTGGTTCCATGCGTTCCGCGCGATACAGACCACGGAGCCCGGCGTCACCTCATCGAGCCGACGCCATTGGAAGACAGGGACGCCCATCGGAGCTTCGAGGCAGAGAACCAGATGATTCTCACTACCACGGAGGGAGAATCCGGTCTCAGTCGTGAACCGGATCGTCGGGTGGACACCCGAGTTGAAGACCTTGTTGACGCGAACCGCTTTGCCGTCCTTGTCGAGGACTTCGAAATCGGCCTCCGCCTCGCTGTTCGGCGGCAGGTCGACCACATCACCGATCCGTGGGCTGCTGCCATCGGCCAGGCGGATCCGGGTGTCACCGACGACGCAGTAGCGCGCCGCGGCCGGTCCGTCGTCCGGGGAACCGAAGTTGCCGTGCCCGTCGATGAGCGGGACGTTGAGCGAGAAGTCCTGCGCCAGCCGCACCATCGCGTCGTAGATGGCGGTGTCGCCGTGCGGATGGTACTTGCCCATTGTGTCGCCGACGATGCGGGCGCTCTTGACGTGGCCGCGGTCCGGGCGGTGGCCCTGCTCGTGCATCGACCACAGGATGCGCCGGTGCACCGGCTTGAGCCCGTCGCGCGCGTCGGGCAGGGCGCGGGAGTGGATGACCGAGAACGCGTACTCCAGGTAGGAGTCCGAGACCTCGGTGACCAGCGGGTTGTCGAAGACGCGGGCGCCGGCCTGGTCGAAGGCGGCGAGGTCCGCCTTCGCGCGGTCGTCCTTGCGGCGTGCCATGGTGCGGTTCCCTTCCGAGAAGAACCCGTTGGTCAGGCGTCGATGGCGTCGCGGTCGACGCGGTCGGCGGAGTCGATCAGCCAGTTGCGGCGGGGTTCGACCTTCTCCCCCATGAGCAGTTCGAGGATCCGCTCGGCAGCGTCGACGTCGTCGAGCGTGATCCGGCGGACCGCCCGGGTGGCCGGGTTCATGGTCGTCTCCCACAGCTCGTCGGCGTCCATCTCACCGAGGCCCTTGAAGCGCGGGATCGGCGTGACGATCTGCTTGCCGGCCTTCTCCAGCTTGCGCACCGTCGCCTCCATCTCCGCCTGCGTGTAGGTGTAGACGGTCTGCGGGTTGCGCCCCTTCGTGGTGATCTTGTGCAGGGGCGGCATCGCCGCGTAGAGCCGCCCGGCCTCGATCAGCGGCCGCATGTAGCGGGCGAACAGCGTGATCAGCAGGGTACGGATGTGCGCGCCGTCGACGTCCGCGTCGGCCATGATGAGCACCCGGCCGTACCGCAGCGCCGACAGGTCGAACGTCCGGCCGGAGCCGGCGCCGAGCACCTGCACGATGGCGGCGCACTCGGCGTTGTCCAGCACCTGCTGGAGGTTCGCCTTCTGCACGTTGAGGATCTTGCCCCGGATCGGCAGCAGCGCCTGGTATTCCGACGAGCGGGCCATCCGGCTGGTACCGAGGGCGCTGTCGCCCTCCACGATGAACAGCTCGCTGCGCTCCACACCGGTGGCCCGGCAGTCGACGAGCTTGGCCGGCATGGCCGCGCCCTCCAGCGCGGTCTTGCGGCGGGCGGCGTCCTTCTGCTGCTTCTGGGTGAGCCGCACCCGGGCCGCGTCGACGATCTTCTGGAGCACCGTCCGGGCCTCGGCCTTGGTGCGGCGGTCGTCCAGCCAGCTCTTGAGGTGCGCCTCGACCAGGCCCTGAAGCACCTTGGTGATGCCGGCGGTGGACAGTTCGTCCTTGGTCTGCGAGGTGAACTGCGGCTCGGGGATGCGCACGTGCACCACCGCGGTCATGCCCTCCAGGACGTCGTCCAGGGTGGGCGCGTCCTCCTTGGGCTTGAGCAGGCCGCGGGCGTTGCGGGCGGCGTCGGCGAGGGTACGGGCCAGCGCCCGCTCGAAGCCCTTGCGGTGCGTGCCGCCGTGGGCGTTGCGGATGGTGTTGGTGAAGCACTCGACGGTGCGCTCGTAGCCGGTGCCCCAGCGGAAGGCCACCTCGACCTCGGCGCGCCGCTGCACGTTGGACTGCATGACGCCGTTGGCGTCGGCGGCGTTCTCCCGGTAGGTGCCCTCGCCGGTGACCAGCAGCGTGCCGGAGACGGGCCGGTCGCCGGCCGGGGCGAGGTATTCCACCATGTCGGTGAGCCCGTTGGGGAAGTGGAAGCGCTCCTCGACGGATTCCTCGCCGGTGTCGTCGCGCAGCCGGTAGGCCACGCCGGGGACGAGGAACGCGGTGTTGCGCAGCTTGAGCCGGACCGCCTCGGTGTCGAGCGCGGCACCGGTCTCGAAGTAGCGCGGGTCGTGCCACCAGCGGATCGAGGTGCCGGTGCGCTGGCCGCGCTTCATCGCGCCGACGATCTGCAGGCCGGGACCGGGGGTGAACGGCGCGTCCGGGCCGTCGCCGTCGAAGACGCCCGGTACGCCGTGACGGAACGACATGGCGTGGACCTTGCCGCCCCGCCGGACCGTGACGTCGAAGCGGCGGGACAGCGCGTTGACCGCCGACGCGCCGACGCCGTGCAGGCCGCCGGAGGTCTTGTAGCCGGAGCCGCCGAACTTGCCGCCCGCGTGCAGGCGGGTCAGCACCAGCTCGACGCCGGAGATGCCGGACTTGGCGTGCACGTCGGTGGGGATGCCCCGGCCGTCGTCGTCGACCTGGACCGAGCCGTCGGCGTGCAGGATCACGTCGACTCTGGTGGCGTGACCGGCGACACCCTCGTCGGTCGAGTTGTCGAGGATCTCGTTGACGAGGTGACCCACGCCACGGCTGTCGGTCGAGCCGATGTACATGCCCGGGCGCTTGCGGACGGCGTCGAGGCCTTCCAGGTGCGTCAGGTCGTCGGCCCCGTAGAGGGTGTCAGGCTGTGCGGTCAACTGGTCGTACTCCCAGGTCTCGGCGGTGTGGTGCCGTTCACCGTGTGATCCCCCCACGATGATCGCCGGGCGCGGCGCGCCGGAGCGAGCCTAGCCGGGTGCCCCGACAGGTCGGCGGCACCGGGGCGGTGCGTTGCGCGATCGGCCTGCCGGCCGGGTCCGCGCCGAGGCCGCGTACGGCGGTCCGGCGGGACGGGTGGGGCGTCCAGGCGGCACAACGATCCGCGCGCCCGGTGTCTTCCCCGGCGAGGGGCTCTGGATGTCGGGGCATTGACGTCCGTCACACGCGCGTGATCTGATCGCCATCCCAAAGAATCTTTCACATTTCGATGTCTGGGAGGTCGGGCATGTCCGTGTTCCGTCGTTCCGTGCTCGCGGCGGCGCTGGCGCTCGCCACGGTGGCGTTACCCGCCGCCGCGGCGCCCGCCCGGCCGGCCGCCGCCGCACTGCCCACCGCCGCCGTGGCGCTGGGTGACAGCTTCATCAGCGGTGAGGGCGCCGGGGCGTACGCGCCGGTGGCGGACGTCAACGGGGTGGCCCAGGGCTTCCCCGGCTGGTCCGCCGCCAACGCCAACGCCTACTTCTGCCACCGCTCACCGAACGCCTCGCTGTTCCAGGCCGACCTGCCCGGCATCTCCGCGCGGTTCAACCTGGCCTGCTCGGGCGGCCAGCCGTACGACATCGCCAACGCGTCCGCCACCCGGGCCAAGGGGCGGCAGGTGGCCGCCCAGCTCGACCAGCTCCGGGCGGTGGCGCGGACCCACGACATCGACCTGGTGCTCGTCGGGCTCGGCTCGAACAACAGCTCGTTCACCTTCGGCAGCGTGGCGGAGAAGTGCGCCAACCGGTTCATCGCCGACGCGTGGACCGGCTGGTGGGAGTTCTGGGCGTACCTGGGCGGGCCGGTGGAGCAGAAGCCGTGCACGGACGCCGACCTGGGCACCGCCGCCCAGTTCGCCGCCGCGACCGCGGAGACCACCACGGCGCTGCGGCAACTGCTGGCCACGCTGGACGAGGTCGACGCCGACGGCCGGCACCGGGTGGTCTTCCAGGACTACACCAACCCGCTGCCGTACGAGCTGGACCAGACCTACTGGACCGAGGACAGCCGCGACGACACCCGGGACAAGTTCCGCGCGCTGGGCGCCGAGCGGTACGCGGCCGGCTGCCCGATCCACCGGGCCAGCCTGGCGCCCGGCCACCGCTTCTCGCAGGGGCTCGGCACGCTCGTCAGCTCGGTGCGCGGCACGCTCGCCGGTGAGTTCCCGCAGGACGACCTCGTCTACCTGAACGTGCAGCGCGCGTTCGACGGCGCGCGGCTCTGCGAGTCGACGGGCAGCCCGGGCAACGCCCTGGCCACCCCGATCCGGCTGATGGACGGCCCGACCGGCACGTTCGTCACCAGCCTCTCCGGATACGACAAGCTCGACATCCAGCGGATCGCCAACGCCTGCGGCACGTACTTCCAGACCTGCCAGGAGTCGTGGCACCCGAACGCCGCCGGGCACAAGGTGCTCGGCCGGTGCCTGGCCGGGGCGGCGACGACCGGCGCCCGTACCGTCTCCTGCGTCCGCGCCCCGGACGGCACGGTGAGCGTGAGCTGACCGCGCGAGGACCGGGCCGGATCTCCGGCCCGGTCCGGCGTCAGGGTCAGGGCCGGATCGCGGCGCCGAGGACGTGCGGCGAGGCCGGGGCGGGCAGCCCGGTCGGCGGGAAGCGGAAGCGGTCCAGTTCGGTCACCTCGAAACCGGCCGCCCGGATCGCTGCCACCGTGTCCCGGGCGGTGTGGCAGCCGGCGCAGAACAGCGGCCAGAGCGTGGCGTCGGCCAGGCGCTGGGCCCGCCGCAGGCCGGGGGTCTGCGCCACCACATGTTCGTAGAAGCGCAGTTCGCCGCCGGGCCGCAGCACCCGGTGCGCCTCGCGCAGCGCCACCGCCTGGTCCGGCACCGAGCAGAGGACGAGCGACAGCACCACCGCGTCGGCCGCGCCGTCGGCGACCGGCAGCGCCTCGGCCAGCCCGGCGGTGACGGTGACCGGCACCGGGGCGCCCGGTGCGGCGGCGCGGGCCAGGGCGCGCAGGCGCGGCTCCGGCTCGACGGCGAGCACCCGGGTCACGCCCGGCGGGTAGTGCGCCAGGTTGCGCCCGTTTCCGGCGCCGACCTCCACCACCCGACCGCGCAGCCCGGTGACGAGGCGGGAGCGGTGCGCGGCCATGCCGGCCTGGTCCATGGCGACGCTGGCGCGGGCGAAGAGCCGGGAGAAGACGGGATGCGAGACGGCCATCAGCGACCGGCCGGTGGCGCGCCGAGGCTGAGCAGGAGCGGGCCGGCGGATCCGTGGACCAGGTCACCGAGGCGTACGCCGTCGAGCACGGCGAGGAACGCGGCCTGCGCGCGGCGCAGCTCACCGCGCAGCCGGCACTCCGCGACCAGCGGGCAGACCGGCCGCGCGCAGTCGACCACCTCGCCGTCGCCCTCGAAGGCGCGGACCACCTCACCGACGGTGATGTCCGCGGCGTGTTCGGCGAAGGCCACACCGCCGGAGCGGCCCCTGATGGTCACCAGGACACCGATGCGTTGCAGCCGTTGCACCACCTTGGCGACGTGGCTGCGGGGCAGCGCGAGCCGGTTGGCGAGTTCGTCGACGGTGGCCCGGACCGGGGCCGCGGCGGTCAGCATGGCGATCCGCAGCGCCATGTCGGTCGACCGGTTGAGCCTCACGCACCGACCCTAGCCATTCGGTGCCGTCCGCGACACCGACAGATTCACGGTGACCCATGCCACCCCGGCGGCGGGACCTTCGGCCCTAAAAGAGGAATCTAGGAATCCTGTTTCGTGGGGATCGACCTGTTCGAGTCCCAGAAGGAGATTCGGTAGTGCTCACGCAATCCTCAGCAGCTGTGGTGACCGCCACCCTGCCCGTCGTACGGGCGCACGGCGAGGCCATCACCGGCCGCTTCTACCAGCGCATGTTCGACGCCCACCCGGACCTGCTGGACCTGTTCAACCGGGGCAACCAGGCCACCGGGGCGCAGAAGGCGGCGCTCGCCTCGGCGGTGGTCGCGTACGCGGCGCACCTGACCGGCGAGACCGGCATGCCGTGGGGGCCGGTCCTGGACCGGATCGCGCACAAGCACGCCTCGCTCGGCATCACCGCCACCCAGTACCCGATCGTCGGCCGGCACCTGCTCGCCGCCGTCGGCGAGGTGCTCGCCGACGCCGTCACCCCGGAGGTGGCCGCTGCCTGGGACGAGGTCTACTGGCTGCTGGCCTGCGAGCTGATCGCCCGCGAGGCGCGGCTCTACGCGGGCGCCGGCGTGCCCGAGGGCGGTCCGGTGTGGCAGGACTGGCGGGTGACCGGCCGGGCCCGGGAGAGCGCCGACGTCGTCTCGCTCACCCTCGCGCCGGCCGGCGGCGGCGCCGCGCCCGGCTTCACCCCCGGCCGGTACGTCTCGGTCGCTGTCGACCTGGACGGAGGCCGGGGACAGCAGATCCGCCAGTACAGCCTCTCCGGCCGCCCCGGCGCCGACACCTGGCGGATCACCGTGAAGCGGGTACGCGGCGAGGGCGGCGCGCCCGACGGCATGGTCTCCGGCCACCTGCACGAGCGGGTGTCCGTCGGCGACACGCTGCGGCTGAGCCCGGCGTTCGGCGAGGTCGACGCCACCGGCGGCGACGGGCCGCTGCTGCTGGTCAGCGCCGGTATCGGGCTCACCCCGGCGATGGCGGCGCTGGCCCACCTGGCCGACCGGGACCCCGGACGCCGGGTGACGCTGGCGCACGCCGACCGGGACGCCGAGGCGCACGCGCTGCGCGCGGAACTGCCCGCGCTGCAGCAACGGCTGCCGAACCTGGCCGTCCACCTCTGGTACCTCGACGCCGCCGGTGCCGACCTGCCCGGCCTGAAGGCGGAGGTGTCCGCCGGGCTGATCGACCCCGACCGGCTCCCGCTGCCCACCGGGGTCGCCGCGCACCTGTGCGGCCCGGTCGCGTTCATGAACCTGGTCCGGGGCAACCTGCTGCGCCGGGGTGTGCCGGCCGAGCGGATCGCCTACGAGGTGTTCGGCCCCGGGATGCTGCCGGGCTGACGCCCCGCGGTGAAGTCGACGATCTCCTGGTTAGGGGCGCAAGCCGAGGGTAGGGGTCCTCCATGCGCATCCCCGGCATCAACGCGACCTTCCGGCCACCACGGAAGCGGTGGACGCCGCCCCACCGGACGCCGGGGCGCCGGCCACCCGAGTCGACACGCTCGTGGCGGTCGCGCGCCGGCTGACCGGGGACGCCGACGCCGCGTACCGGCTCGGCGCACGGGCACGCGAGGTGGCGAAGGAGCGGTCCGGTCCGGACCGCTTCCTCGCCGACTGGGACCGGATCCTGGAGGACGAGAACATGCGCATCGCGATGATTTCCCAGCACGCCAGCCCGCTCGCCGCCCCCGGCGAGGAGGACGCGGGCGGCCAGAACACGCACGTGGCGGAACTCGCGTCCGCGCTCACCGTTGCCGGCCACGACGTCCGCGTCTACACCCGCCGCGACTCCCCGGCGCTGCCCGAGGTGGTCAGCGCGGCGGACGGCTACCAGGTGTGCCACGTGCCGGCCGGTCCCGCCCGGCGGGTGCCGAAGGACGACCTGCTGCCGTACATGGGCGAGTTCGGCAGCCGGCTGGCCGACACCTGGCGGCACGGCGGCTGGACCCCGGACGTGGCGCACGCGCACTTCTGGATGAGCGGACTGGCCACTGTGCACGCCGGCCGCCGCACCGGGGTGCCGACGGTGCTGACGTACCACGCGCTCGGCACCGTCAAGCGCCGTCACCAGAGCACCCGGGACACCAGTCCACCGGGGCGCGCCGGTTACGAGCGGGCACTCGGCCGGGCGGTGGACCGGGTCGTCGTGCAGGGCTCGGACGAGGTCGCCGAACTGGTCCGGATGGGCGTACCCCGGTCCCGGATGGCCCTGGTCCCGTCCGGCGTCAACGAGGCGGTGTTCCGCCCGAACGGTCCGGTCGCGCCCCGCGACCCGGCCCGCCCGCGCATCCTCACCGTCGGGCGGATGGTCGAGCGCAAGGGCTTCCTGGACGTGGTCCGGGCGCTGCCCGCGGTGCCGGACGCGGAGTGTGTGATCGTCGGCGGCCCGCCGGCCCACCTGCTGCCCGCCGACACGTTCGCCCGCCGGCTGTCCGCGCTCGCCGACTCGTGCGGCGTGGCCGACCGGGTACGGCTGCTCGGCGGCGTGCCGCGCGAGGAGATGGCCGCCTGGTACCGGTCGGCGGACGTGCTCGTGGCCGCACCCTGGTACGAGCCGTTCGGGCTCACCCCGTTGGAGGGCATGGCCTGCGGCGTGCCGGTGATCGGCACGAACGTGGGCGGCATCGCCGACAGCGTGGTGGACGGGCTCACCGGCGACCTAGTGCCGCCGCGTGACCCCCGCGCGCTCGGCACCGCGCTGCGCCGGCTGCTCGGCGACAACGTGCGCCGGTTCGCGTACGCCACCGCCGCGCTCGACCGCGTCCGCAGCCGGTACTCCTGGAAACGCTGCGCCGAGCAGCTCGGTGCGGTCTACGGTGCGCTGACCAGCGCGGCCCGGCCCGCACCGGCGGTGGCGTGAGGCGGGCGCGCACCCGCTGCACGCGTGCCGGCCGCGACGCACCGGGGCCGTCGGCCGCCGCGCAGGCGTGCCGGCGCAGCGGACGCGGACACCCCTTACTACCCGTCGGTAGGTTAGGGCCGTAGGCTGGTCCGGGTGAGCGGGGACTACACCCAGGAGTTCGTGGACGTCGACGGCGCACGCATCGGCGTGCAGGTCTACCCGGAGCCGGCCGGTCCGCCCGGCGCGCCGGTGGTGCTGATCTGGCCCGCGATGGGCGTGCGCGCCCGCTACTACCGGCCGTTCGCCGCGGCGCTGCGCGACGCCGGGCTCGCGGTGATCGTCGCCGACCTGCGCGGCACCGGCGAGAGCACCCCGACCCCGTCGCGCGCCTGCCGGTACGGCTACCAGGAGATGGCCACCGACATCGGCGCCGTGCTCGACGCGCTCAAGCCCCGGCTGGACGGCCGTACCCGGCTGCTGCTCGGGCACTCCCTCGGCGGCCAGGTCGCGGTGCTGCACCAGGCGCTGCACGACGCCGACCGGGTGGACGGGCTGGCCCTGGTGGCGGTGGGGCTGCCGTGGTGGCGGCGGTACCCGGGTCTGCGCGGGTGGGGCGTGCTGCCGTACACCCAGGGGATCGCGGCGACGGCCCGGCTCCTCGGCGTCTGGCCCGGCTGGGGCTTCGGCGGCCGACAGGCCGCCGGCGTGATCCGGGACTGGGCGCACACCGCCCGCACCGGCCGGTTCCCGGCGCTGGACGGGGTGGACACGGAGGCCGCCGTGCGGCGGATCCGGACGCCGGTGCTCGCGGTCAGCGTCGACGACGACCAGTACACGCCGCACGAGACGCTCGACCACCTCTGCGAGAAGCTGGCCGAGGCACCCGTGACGAGGCACCGCTACACGGTCGCCGAGGCGGGGGCGCCGCTGGACCACTTCACCTGGGTACGCGCGTCGGCGCCGCTGGCCGCCCGGATCGCCGCGTTCGCGGGCACGCTCCCCCGGCGCTGAGCTCCCGACGGGGAGCCACGCCCGGGCGTGAGTCGCCCGATCGTGGGTATGCCGCACCGCCCGAACACGGCGGAGGGGGATCTGATGTCAGAACGGCACACCACGCTGCGCTCGATGCACGACCTGGGCCTGGCGGCCTGGTTCGGCGGCTCCCTGATGGGGGCGCTGGGCGTCAACGGCGCGGCGGCGCGGATCAACGACACGACCGAGCGGCTGCCGGTGGCCTCGGCCGGGTGGGCGCGGTGGACACCGGTCAACGCGGCGGCGATCGGCGCGCACCTGGCCGGCGCGGTCGGCGAGCTGGTCACCGAGAGCCCGCGCATGGCCCGCCAGGCAGGCGTGGGGAAGATGAGCGCGGTGAAGACCGCGCTGACGCTCGGCGCGCTGGCGGTGACCGGCTACAGCCGGCTGGTGGGCATGCGGCTGGAGAAGGCCGGCGGGCCGCCGGTCGAGGGGACCACCGAGCCCAACCACCACACCCCGGCGAACGTCGCCGCCAGTCAGCGGCAGATGAAGCTGCTCCAGTGGGCGGTGCCGGCGATGACCGGCGCGCTCGTCGTGGTGTCGGCGTACATGGGCGAGCAGCAGAAACCGGGGCAGGTGTTCCGGGGCATGCTGGACCGCGCGGGCGGCATCATGTCGGCGCCGAAGAACATCGGCAAGGTGGCCGCCGTGGGCGCGGCCGGACGTTCCCTGGTCGGGGCCGCCCGTTGACCACCGCGCGGCCGGCGACCCACATCGGGGTGGGTCGCCGGCCGCGCGGTGCACCGGAACCGGACCGGCCGCCGACGGGCGGCGCGGGCACAGCAGCCAGGTGAGGTGACCATGACCAGCAGGAACCGGCCGGGTGCCGGGCGCGGGCCGGAGTCGGCCGCGCCGTGGGGCAGCACCGGCGGCTTCGACGCCGACGCGCCGTGGGGCGCGGGCGACGACGACCCGATGGACGAGGGCAGCGAGGAGACCGCCGTGCCCGAGGGCCGGCTCGGTGAGCGGCGGGCGGCCGGCGCCGGGCCGGGTGGGCCGAAGGCGGGCCGGCACGGGTTCGGAAACGTCGAACCGACCCGGACGCCGGTGGCCGGGCCGGGCGCGCCGCCGGATCCGGCGCCGTCGGGACGGACGTTCCCGGACGACCGCGCGGACGGCGACCTCGGCGACAACGCGCTGGAGGAGGCGACCGGGATGCGCCCGGAGACGCGTCCCTAGGCCGTCAGGAGCCGGTGCCGTCCTCGCCCGGCGCCGACGGCTCGTTGTCCGGCACCGGTGACTCGGCCACCGGGTGCCCGGTGTCGTCCACCAGGCCCGGCGCCATGCTGCCGCCGTGCGCCTCCTCGGCCTCCCGGGTCGCTCGCGGGTCCCGCTCGTCCTCGCCGCGCCGCTGCTCCACAGATCCCCCTTCGCGGTCGTCCATGAACCCGGCGGTACCCGGGAGGCGGCCGGGAAAACCTCAGGCGCGCGCGGCGGCGGGCGCGACGCCGAGCAGGCCGGCCAGGCGGGCGGCGTCCCGCTGGGCCTGGTCGCCGCAGCAGTTGTTCATCAGCACGTGCAGCTCGGCGCAGTCGTCGGCCAGCTCGCGCAGCAGCACCGACCAGTGCCGCAGTTCCTGCTCGCCGTAGGCGTAGCGGAACCGCTCCTGCTTGTCCCCGCTCTCCCAGGCCGCGCTGTGCCCGTGGAACCGGATCACGGCCAGATCGGTGGTGGCGACAAGGACCGGCGGCACCGAGGAGACGTGCCCCTGCGGCATGTCCACACAGGCGTACCCGAGGTCGTGCTCGCGCAGGAACGTCACGGTCTCGGCCATCGCGTCCCCGTCGAACCAGGACGAGTGCCGCAGCTCGACGGTGACCGGCCAGGGACGGCAACGCCGTGCGGCGTCCAGGATCCGCCGCCGGGCCGCCTCACCGCGGGCCAGCCACGGCGGGAACTGCAACAGCACGGCGCCGAGCCGGTCGGCCGCCGCGAGCGGCGCCAGCGCCGCGTGGAACCGGTCCCACAGCTCGTCGTACGCCCCGGCGGGCAGGTCGCGCCAGCGGATCCGGCTCGGGCCGCCGACCGGACGCAGGTCCTTCGGCAACGCGTCGATCGGCGTGTGGTGGCCGGTGAACAGGCGGAACGCCTTGACGTCGAAGGTGAACCCGTCCGGGGTGGCGTCCGCCCACGCCGCGGTGGTCTCCGGCACCGGCACGGCGTAGTACGACGTGTCCACCTCGACCAGTCCGAAGCGCTCGGCGTAGAAGCCCAGCCGGCCGGCTGGCGTGTTCACACCGCGCGGATACCAACCGGAGCGGACCAGCATCTGGTCGGCCCACGAGGACGTGCCCACCTTGATGACACCCATGTAATTCAGTTCACCGCGACCGCCGGACATCGGCAACCGGAGATGCGATCCGGGTCGTGACCGGCGCGGGGTGACCGGGCTCACCAGGGTTCCGCCGGGCCGGGGTGTGACGCGGGGCCGGGTGGCGGCGCTGAGGGTCACGAGATGGACGCATCCGGCCTGGACCAGGAAACCGTCGAGCGGCTGCTCGCCGGGCGCCCCGGCGACACCTCGTCCGCTCCGCCGCGGCTGGTGGCCGTACTGGCCGCGGTCCGGGCCGCGCCCGGCGCGGGCGAACTCGACGGGGAGGCGGCAGCGGTCGCGGCGTTCAGGTCGGGCCGGCGGTCGGGCCGTCGTCGCGGCGCCCGGTTCGGCGTCCCGGCCCGGCTCGGCGTCCGGGTAGCGGTGACCGCGCTCGCCGCGTCCCTGACCGGCGGCGTCGCGCTCGCCGCCACCGGGAACCTGCCGCGCGCCGTCCGCCCGGCGGCGCCGCCGGTCGTCACCGCACCGCCCACGCCGCCGGACCGCCCCAGTCGACCGGCCGTCTCACCGGCGCCCGGGGAACCACAGCCGTCCGAACCGTCCGGCCTGTGCGTCGCGTACCGGGCCGTCGCCGAACCGGAACGGGGCCGCGCCCTGAGCACGCCCGCCTTCGGCGACCTCGTCAGCGCCGCCGGCGGCCGCGACCGGGTGCCGGACTACTGCGCCGGGCTCCTGGGCGACGACGATCCGCCGGGAAAGGCCGGCGACGAGCGGGGCGGCGGCAGGACCGAGCGTCCGGTCCACCCGTCCGGCGGCCCGCCGGGCCCGGACGTGCTCCCGTCGGGGCAGGCCAAGCGGCCGTCCGGCACCCCGCCCGGGCGGCGTACCGGCTGACAACCGGCTGGTAGCTTGCCCCCGTGACCCCCCGGCGCCGTCTACCGGCGATCCTCCTCCGCCTCACCCTGGTGCTCGCCGTGCTGGCCGGCATCGTGCTCACCGCGCTCGGCCCGGCCACGGTGACCGGCCTGCTGCCGTACTTCACCATCCAGAGCAACGTCGCGGTCGGCGTCCTCGCCGGGTACGCCGCCTGGTGCGCGCTGCGCGGCCGGCCGGAGCCGCCGAGCGTCCTCAAGGGAGCGGTGACCCTCTACATCACCATCACCGGCACCGTCTACCACCTGGTGCTGGCCAACCCGGCCAGCCCGTTCGCCATGACCCAGCCGGACCGGCAACCGGGCGAGTGGTGGGGCAACCAGTTCCTGCACACGGTGGTGCCGCTGCTGGCGGTCGCCGACTGGGCGCTGTTCGACAGGCGCGGCTGGCTGCGCCCCCGGTACGCCGCCTGGTGGCTGGTGTTCCCGCTCGGGTACCTCGGGTTCGCGCTGGTACGTGGCCTGATCGTGGACCGCTACCCGTACCCGTTCATCGACGCGGGCGAGCTGGGCTACGCCGGGGTGGCGATCAGCGCGACCGGGTTCGCCGCGGTGTTCTGGCTGCTGGGCCTGCTGTTCGTGGGCGTGGACCGGCTGCTCGCCCGGATCGGGCGCGCCGATCCGTCGGCGGCCGGGCCGGCGCAGCCGCCGATGTCCGAGCCGACCGGGTCCGATCCGGCCGACTCCGGACCGGCCGGGTCCGAGCCGGCGATGCGGGAGACCACCGGCTCGGGCTGAGCGGCCCGTCGGGTCAGCGGGTCAGGCGGCCCGGTGGGCCGGCTCCCCCACGCGCATCCGCCGGCCCGCGCCGCGTTCCCGGCCGTACGAGTCGGCCCGTCCCCACCGGCCCGGCACGTCCAGCAGCTCGATCCGTCCGAAACCGGCCGGGACGGACGGATTCACCAGCAGGTTCTCCCCGCACGGCCGCAGCCCCAGCATGGTCGCCAGCAGCATCAGCAGCCCGCCCGAGGCCCACGACTGCGGTCGCCCGGCGTCCGGCAACTGGACCGGATACTTGGTCAGCGTGCGGGGATAGCCGGCGATGGACTCCGGGACCGAACCGCCGAGCGTCTCCGCCATCGCGAACACGCCGGCGACGACGTCGGCCGCCTCCTCGTCGTAGCCGTACCGCCGCAGGCCCGCCGCGACGATCGCGTTGTCCGACGGCCACACCGCGCCGAGGTGCGCGCCGACCGGGTTGTACGGCAGTTGCCCCTGCGCGTACGTGCGCACGCCCCAGCCGGAGAACAGGTCCTCCCCGCACAGGTGCCCGGCCACCGCGTCGGCCCGGTCCGGCTCCACGATGCCGCTCCACAGCAGGTGCCCGAGGTGCGAGGTGAGCGCGTCGACCGGCTCGCCGTCCGGGGTGAGCGCGAGCGCGTAGTAGCCCCGCTGCGGCAGCCAGAAGTCGCTGTTGAACCGTTCCCGCAGCCGCGCGGCGTCGGCCTCCAGGCGCTCGGCGTAGGCCGGGTCACCCCAGAACTCCCGGGCCAGGCGGGCGCCCCGGATCCGCGCGTCGTACGCGTACCCCTGAAGCTCGCAGGTGGCGCGCGGGTACGGCGGCTGGACGCCGTGCCGGTCGACGATGGCCTCGGGCGAGTTGCGCCAGGTCTGGTTCGCCACCCCGTTGACCGTGTTGCGCGGCAGGTAGCGCAGGTAGCCGTCGCCGCACAGGTCGCCGTACCGGGTCAGCCAGTCCAGCGCCATCCGGGCCGGGTGCCGCAACTCGTGGATCAGGTCGGCGTCGCCGGTCCAGCGTTCGTACTCGTCGAGCAGGATCACGAACAGCGGCGTGGTGTCGGCCGCGCCGTAGTAGAGCGCCGTCGGCTGCTCGTCGAACGCGGCCGCCTCGCCGTACCGCAGCTCGGCGACGATCTTGCCGGGCTCCTCCTCACGCCGGTCGTCGAGCCGGCCGCCCTGCAGCATCGCCAGCATGCGCAGCGTGCCCGGGGTCAGCTCGGGCGTGAACGCGAGCGTCTGGAGGCAGGTGATCAGCGCGTCCCGCCCGTACAGCGTCATCGCCCACGGCATCCCGCCGACCGGCACCCGGTCGGTGTAGGCCAGCGGCATGTAGCGCAGGGCGGCCAGGTCGGTCAGCGCCTGCCGGTACACGGCGGACAGCGCGGGCCGGTCGGCGAACAGGTGCGGCGCCCGGTCGAGCCACCGCTCGAGCTCGTCGCGCATGTCCTGCCGGACGTGCCGGCGGTGCGACTCGATGCCGGCCCGCAGGTCCCGCCCTCCGGCACCCTGGATGATCATGACGACGTGCAGGTCGACGTGCCACTTGCCCTGCGGTTCGACACGGATCCGGAAGGTCATCCCCCGCGGGTCCACCTCGGCCGGGACGGTGCTGGAGACACACGTCTCCCGCGCGAACCGTCCGCGCTCGTACCGGATCCGCAGCCGCTGGTGCTCCGGCTCCGGGACGACCGTCGGGCGCCGCGGGCCGGGCCGCAGGATCTCGGAGGTGTCGGCGAAGTCGGCAGCCATCTCCACCCGCACCGTGTACTGGGCGGGTTCGGCCGAGTGGTTCAGCACCGTGAGGCTCTCGTGGTACGCCTCGTCGATCGAGCGGTGCCGGATCACCGAGACGTCGGCGTCCACGTAGTGGCTGGCCGCGCCGGGCACCAGCACGAAGCGGGTCTCGAAGTAGGTCAGGTCGTCGCGGGACAGCGCGTGCAGCCGCTCGCCGTCGACGGTGAGCACCCAGTGGGACAGGAACCGGGTGTCGAAGGAGAACAGGCCGATCGGGGCGGACGGGTCGCGCTCCATGTCGCCCTGCGCGTCGCTCATCGCGAACGCGTTGCCGGCGACGACGTGGACCAGCTCCTGCCTCATCGGGCCGCCGCCCGCCGGTCGGCCACGTCGCGGGGATCCCGCGCGTCCGGCGGGCCGGGGAAGATCCGGCGCAGCGTCATCAACAGTCTGAGGTCGCCCTGCGCGACGAGGTCGTTGCGCAGCAGCGCGGCGGCCGGGTGCAGGCACCCCGCCGCGATCCGGTCGAACACCTCCCGGTTCGCGCCGACCACCAGGTCGGCCTCGTCGGCCAGGCGGTCCACCCGGACGTCCTGCCGGTCGACGGTCAGGTACCAGTGCTCGGTGTGTCCGTCGTCGCGCAGGTCCAGGCGGATGGTGCCGGAGGTGGTCTCGGGCAGCTCCGGGTGCCGGCCGGCGGTCCCGCGGGTCAGGTGTTCCACGGCCGAGACACTCATCGGGCCTCCTCGTCGGTGGTGCGGCCGACGCCGCTCGTCCCGCAGCGTCCCCGTCCTGGGGGTGAGACGAACTCACCCGGTCCGGGTGAGGCGCGGCGCCGCGGCGGGTATCCCTGCGGCCATGCCGACGACCGGGGACGCCACCGCCGACCGGGTGCTGCTCGCGTTGCTGACCATGCAGCGTGAGTCCTGGGAGCAGGGGATCCTCGGGCAGGCGCTGCTCGACCTGGGCCTGGACGAGGCCGCCGTGCTGGTCGCCGACGCCGCGGTGACCCGGCAACGGCCGGACGGGCGGCTCGGCGAGCCGGCCGGTTCGGTGGGCGCGGTGAACGGCGCCGCCTGCGGCGAGGTGGTCCGGCACGCCGCGCGCAGCACCGGCGACCGGCGGTACGCGGCGGCGCTGGACGCCCAGCTCGACTGGCTGGCCCGCCGGGCGCCGAGGGCGGCCGACGGCACGCTGTTCCACCTGCTCGACGGCCGCCAGGTGTGGGCGGACACGGTCTACATGGTGGTGCCGCTGCTGGCGCTCACCGGCCGGACCGAGGCGGCCGCCGCGCAGGTCGAGGGGCACCGGCGACGGCTGCACGACGCACGTACCGGCCTGTACGCCGCCCGCTGGGACGAGGACCGGGACGAGCTGGACCGGCCCGGGCCCTGGGGCACCGGCAACGGCTGGGTGGTCGCCGGGATCGCCCGCGCGCTGCGGCTCGCGCCGGACCGGCCGGGCGACCTCCGCGCCGAGCTGGCCGGGCACGCCGAGGAGGTGTTGCGCGCCTGCCTCGCGTACCGGGGCGCGGACGGCCTGTTCCCCGACGTGCTGGACGAGCCGGACGCGTTCCGCGAGGCGAACACCGCCCAGCTGCTCGGGTACGCGGCCCTCAGCGGGGTGGCCGACGGGTGGCTGGCCCGGTCGTGGTTCGAGGTCGGGGCGGACCTGCTCGCGGCCGCCGCCCGGGGCATCGACGCGTACGGGCGGGTGACCGGGGTCAGCGGGGCGCCGGACTTCGAGCGCCCCGGTACCTCGCCCGAGGCGCAGGCGTGTCACCTGCTCGGGCACGCCGCGCTGCGCCGGGCCGGTGCGGCACTCAGCGCAGGATGAGCCCGCGCACGTACGCGGCCTGACCGACGTGCTGGAAGTCGTCGTCGAGCACGCTCACCAGCCGCACGCCGAGCGTCACCGGCGGATCCCAGTTCTCGTCCACGATCCGGTCCAGGTCGGCCGCGCTCAGCCCGCGCAGGTACGCGAGGCTCCGGTCCACCACCGCCCGGTGGTAGTCCAGCAGAACGTCGCCGTTCTCGGGGCGTACCGCGGCGATCTGCTCCGGGCCGTGCCCGAAGCCGGTGTCGGCGGGATCGGGCCGCAGGCCGCACTTCGGCGCCCAGTCGCCGGTGGCCCAGAGCTGCGGCTCGCCCATCACGTCGGCCACGTGGTCGTCCTGGATCCGGGTCAGGTGCCAGACCAGCCAGCCGACCGGGTTCGCCCCGTCGGCCGGCGCCTGCCGCAGCTGGGCCGCGTCGAGCCCGTCGAGCGCCCCGGCCACCAGATCGGGCAACCGCCCGTACGCCTCGGTCAGCACGTCCTTCGCGTCCACGCGCGCCTCACTCCCCTGCCGTCTCGTGCGTACCCTCGGGCAGTACCGCGCAGCGTGCCCGGCAAACCTCGGCGCGGGCCCCGCCTCTAGGGTGATCGCGTGGTCGCGGCGCTGGAGCTGTATCTGGACACCGACGCCACCCGGCGGATCCGGGTGCTGTGGGATCTGCTGGAGTCCGACGGGGTGCCGAGCATGCGGTCGCTGCTGGCGCAGCGGCACCGTCCGCACCTCTCGCTGGCGGTCGCGCCCCGCCTGGACCCGCACCGCGTCGCCGAGGCGCTTGCCGGAACCGTGGTGGCCGCGCCGCTGCGGCTGGAGTTCCAGCACGCCGGGCAGTTCCTCGGGCGGGTGCTCTGGCTCGGTCCGGCGCCGACGGCCGAGCTGCTGGCGCACCACGCCGCGGTGCACGAGCGGCTGGCACGGGCCGGCGTCGAGGTGGTGGAGCACTACCGCCCCGGCCGCTGGGTGCCGCACTGCACGCTGTCCATGCGGGTGCCGAACCCGCTGATGGGCGCGGCGGTGCGGCGCTGCCTGGAGGTGCTGCCGCTGACCGCGACGGTGGTCGGCGCGGCGGTGGCCGACCACGCCCGCGACATCTCCCACCCCCTGCCCTGACCACCGGTACGCGCAGGTCCCGCACGATGATCGGCATCGGACCAGGATGTGGGCGGGACAGCTCGGCGGCGAGGCGGGTTTCGCGCCATCTGCGGCCACCCTGACGATCGGGGCCGAACCGACGCAAGCTGGTAAAAGCGCAGGTCAGAGCCATTCTGGCCCCCCGAAGACGTGCGGCCGGAGCGGCAGCGAAGCACGTCGAAGGAGAGCCTCATGGCCGCACCCGTCGTCCGTTCCGTCACCGCCGACCACACCGTCCTGCTGCCCGGGCAGTCGACCACCGTCCGGGTTGACGCCTACCACCCCGACTCCCGGCTGCTGACGCTCGCCGGCCGGGTCAGCGACCCCACCGGCGTCACCTGGGACAGCCCGGTCCGGGTGGACCTGAGCGTCCCGCTGACGATCCAGCTCGCCAGCGCCTCGCCGGGAGTGACAGTCACACCGAGCGGCGCCGAACCGGGCCGCTTCACAGTCACCGTGCTGGCCGGCCGGGGCACGGTGACGCTGACCGCGACGGCGCGTGACGGCGCCGGACGCACCGGCACGGGCACCACCACGCTGACCGTGCCGCTGCTGGTCGGGATGAGCGCCGAGAAGGGGGCGCGGACCCAGCGGGCGGTGGCCGACTACCCGGGCATCCGTTACATGCGCGACTTCGGCACCGACGGCCCGGACGCGGACGCGCTGCCGGAACTGCCCGCGCTGACCACCGGCAAGTTCGCCGACGCGCCCTCGGCCGTCATGCACGTCAGCTGGAAGGACGACGTCGAGCAGCTGGCCGGCTGGCTCGACGGCGTGGCCCGCCCGATCTACCTGACCTGGTACCACGAGCCGATGGGCGACGTGGCACCGGCGACGTACCGGGCGACGGCGAGCCGGGTGACCCAGATCGTGGCCGCGCACCGCAACCGGCGGTGGGTGCTCGGGCACGGGCCGATCGTGACCCGCTACTGGCTCGACGAGGGGCGCGGCAACCCGGCCGACTGGGGCTACCCGGGCATGACCCACTACGGCGTGGACTGCTACTCCCGGGACACGGCCGCGTACTGGCCCGCCTCCCGGATGTTCGGCGTGGCCTTCGGCAAGGTGCGCGCCGCGTACCCGGGGATCCGGCTGCTGGTGCCCGAGTACGGGCTGAGCCGCATCGCCGCGGACACCACCGGCGCGGGCCGGGCGCGGACGATCCGGGAGCACGTCACCTGGCTGCGGCAGCAGAACGACGTGGACGCGATCGCGTACTGGAACAACTGGGCCGAGTTCGAGCTGGGTGACCCGCCACTCGAGGCCACGGCCTGGCGCGATCTCCAGGGGGGCGCGGCATAGACTGCGCCCATGAGGCGGAGCCGGTGACCAGCGGGAGCGTGACGTACCCGGGCTACACCCATGGCTGCCTCGCCTACGACGACCCGGCCACGCTGCGCGCGCTGGCGGTCGAGCAGGTCAGCGCCGGTCTCGCCGCCGGTGAGCAGGTCTGGGTGGTTTGTCCGGAGGATCGCGCCACCGTCGCCGGCTGGCTGGCCTCGGTTCCCGGGGTCGACGCCGCGCGCCGGCGGGACGCGCTCCGGCTTGTTCCCGTCGGCGAGGCGTACCGGCACGACGAGATCGTCGACCCCGGCCGGCAGGTCCGGGCGTACGTGCGGGCCACCACCGAGGCGCTGACCGCCGGGCACACCGGCCTGCGGGTGCTGGCCGAGGCGACGAGCCTGGTCCGCACCACCGCCCAGCGGGACGCGTTCGCCCGCTACGAGCACCGGATCGACCACTGGATGCGGCACCGGCCGATGTCGGCGATCTGCGCCTACGACCGCCGGCAGCTGGACGACGCGGCGATCGCCGAGCTGGCCTGCCTGCACCCGGAGACCAACGCGGACGTGCTGTTCCGGCTGCACGCCGGCGGCGACGACTCGGTGGTGGCGCTGGCCGGCGAGCTGGACCCGTCCAACCACCGGGACTTCGCCGCCGCGCTGGAACGGGCCGACCCGCGGCCGGTGGCGGGCCGGGTCGTGTTCGATGCCGCCGGGCTGCGTTTCGTCGACCACCGCAGCCTGCTGCACCTGCGCGACCACGCCCGCCGGCACGGCGCCGTCGCGGTGCTGCGCACCCCGAGCCGGGTCCCGGCCCGGCTGGTCGACCTGCTCGGCCTGTCCGAGGTACGGGTGGAGGTCGTCGGATGAGGAGCGGCGCGGCCTCCGGCCACGTGGGCTACTTCCACGAGGCGTTCGTCTACGACTCCGACGAGGAGTTCCTGGCGGTGGCGCTGCCGTTCCTGATGGACGGGGTCGCGGCCGGCGAGCCGACGGCGGTGAACCTGGACGAGCGCAACACCGAACTGGTGCGCCGGGCGCTGCCGCCGGGTGCCGATGTGACGTTCCTGCCGGTCGGCGACGTCTACGCCCGGCCCAGCGTCGCCCTGCGCGCCTACCGCGAGCTGCTGGCCTCGTACGTGGCGGCGGGCGCGGCGCAGATCCGGATGGTGGGCGCGCTGCCTCCGGTGCTGCTCGGCGCGACCTGGGACTGGTGGGCGCGTTACGAGTCGGCGATCAACCACGCCTACGACGACTTCCCGCTCTGGGGCATCTGCGCCTACGACCGCCGGGGCACGCCCGCGCACGTGCTCGCCGATGTGGCGCGTACCCATCCGCTGGTGGCGCGGCCGGACGGCGGGCACGAGCCGGCCGGTCTCTACACCGAGCCGACGAGTTACCTGACCGAGTACCGCCCGGCGCCCACGGACCCGGTGCAACGGACCGCGCCGCTGGTCGAGCTGGTCGACCCGACGCCGGCGCGCGCACGCGCGGAGGTCCGCGCCGCCGACCGCGGCCTGCTGCCGCCCGACGGCCTCGACGGCCTGGTCATCGCGGTCAGCGAGGTGGTCAGCAACGCGCTGCGCCACGGCGAACCGCCGGTGCGCCTGCGGTTGTGGCGCGCGCCGGACCGGATCGTGGTGACCGTCCACGATCGGGGGACGGGCCCCAAGGACCCGTACGCCGGGCTGCTGCCGGCCGGTGACGGTTCCGACGGCGGGCTGGGCCTGTGGATCAGCCACCAGAGTTGCGACCATGTGACGTACCACAGGGACGCGGGCGGCTTCACCATCCGTCTGACGGCGGGGAACCCGCACTTCCCGGTCTGACCCCGACGCCGGTCGGCGGGCAGGGGGGCGGGGTGGGGCGAGCCTCGCGCGCGGACGCGGTACCGTAGCGCCTCATCGTGCCCTGCGGGGCGGTCATCCGCCGGCCTGGCGCTGGCGAACCGACGGAGGATGGCGCATGTCCAACGGTGCCGAGCCGTTCGCACCCCATGACGACCTGTCCGCGCGGCCGCGGTTCGACCCCGCGTTGCGCGGCTACGACAAACGCCAGGTGGACCGGTACGTCGAGCAGATCGACGCCGAGGTGAGCGCGCTGACCGCCGCGCGGGACCGGGCGTACGCGCAGGTGCGCGACCTGACCGCGCAGGTGCAGCGGGCACAGGCCGAGGCGGTGGAGCTGCGCGACCGCCCGTCGCCGGTGGACCGGGCGTCCTTCCGCGACCTCGGCCCGATGGTCGACCAGATCCTGGACCTGGCCGAGAAGCAGGCCGGCCAGATCACCGACGTGGCCAACCGGCGCGCGGATGAGGTCCAGGGGCAGGCGGAGAAGCTGCTGGCCGCCGCGCAGGAGCAGGCCGCGCGGGAGCGGCGTGAGCTGGACGAGGAGCTGTCCGCCCGCCGGGCCGAGCAGGACCGGGTGGACGAGGAGCGGCGGGCCGCCGCGCAGGCGGAACTGACCGCCGTGCGGGAGCTGGCGGAGAAGCTGCGCGCCGAGGGCCAGGCCGTGCACGACCGGGCCCAGCAGGAGGCGAAGCGGATCACCGAGCAGAGCGCGCAGCAGGTCGAGCAGGCGCGCTCGGCGTCCGAGGCGCTGGTGAAGGCGGCGCGGACGCAGATCCAGCAGGAGGTCCAGGCCAACCGCAGCAAGGCGCAGCAGGAGCTGGCCCAGTGGCAGGCCACCATGGCCAAGGAGTTGGACGAGCGGCGGGCCGCCGCCGAGCAGGAGCTGGCCGACCGGGCCGCCGCCGCGGAGAAGGACATCGCCGCGCTGGTCGCCGAGGCGCAGCAGTACGCCAACGAGGTCCGGGAGCGGGCCGACGAGGAGACGGCGGCGCACCAGGAGCAGCTGGCCGGCGTACAGCGGGAGATCCAGCAGCGGCAGGAGACGCTGACCGGGCTCAAGGCCGAGCTGGAGGCGGTGTCCCGGCAGCTGGAGGACACCCGCCAGGAGATCGCGACGATCGAGCAGACCGGCGCGGAGCTGGAGGAGCGGCTGGTCGGCGTACGCCGGGACCTGGCGGCGGAGAGCAAGCGGCTGGACGAGGCGCGGCGCGCGGCGGACCTGGCCGAGCAGCACGCCAAGGAGACCCGGGCCCGGGTGCAGCGGGAGGCCAAGCGGGTCGCCGACCTGGCCGCGGCGGCGGTCATGGCGGCCGCGGCGGGCGGCGGCGAGACCGCCGAGTACCCACAGGTGTCGGTTCGCCCGGCGATCGCCGTCCCGGCCGAGGTGGCGCCCCGGGCCGTGGACGGGCGGACCGAGCCGGACGCGATCGAGCCGGACCGGTCGGAGCCGCCGGCCATCGAGCCCTTCGTCGAGCGGCTGGACGGGCCGAGCTTCGACGCGTTCGCGGTCCGCACGCCGGCCCCGCGCGGGGTGCCCGAGGCGGAGACCACGGGTACGGACAACGGCGTACCGGCGACCGCCTGAGCGTTCGGTGCCGCCGGCCCGGGCCGGGCCGGCGGCACCGCGTCTTGCTCATCGAGCTTGCTCTATGCAAATATTTGGATCGTTCTGCTGGTGCATCTCGATCCTTTTGCGGGAGTTGACGGGCATGCGGAAGATCTCCTCCATCGGCGCCTCCGTCGTCCTGACCGTCGCCGCGGCGGGCGCCGTGCTGGTCGGTTCGGCCGGACCGGCGAGCGCCGGATGCAGCCACTCGCACTCCAACGTGGACAGCAAGTTCGGCCAGCTGTTCAACGCCACGAACGTCAACATCCGCACCGGCCCGCACACCACCTGCGGGTCGGTCGGGTACGGCCAGCTCAGCCACACCGTCGACTTCCACTGCTTCGCCAGCGGCGACCGGGTCACCGCGAACGGCCACACCACCTACACCTGGACCTACCTGCGCGACGTCACCACCGGCAAGTCCGGCTGGGTCGCAGACGCGCTGCTGGACAACCTCGGCGGCAACGTCGCCTGCTGACCGGGACCACCGGGAGGCCCCTCGGCGGGCAGAATGAGCGGGCATGACCGGCCTGCACCCGCCCGTCGAGCCGTACGCCACCCACCGGATCCCCGTCGGTGACGGCCACGTCCTGTACGTGGAGGAAGTCGGCCGGCGCGACGGCGTACCCGTGGTGTTCCTGCACGGCGGGCCCGGCGGCGGCCTGGTGCCCGCGGCCCGCCGGTTCTTCGACCCCGCACGCCACCGGACCGTGCTGTTCGACCAGCGCGGCGCCGGCCGCAGCACCCCGCACGGCGAGGTGCGCGCCAACACCACCTGGCATCTGGTGTCCGACCTGGAGACCATCCGCCAGCGGCTGGGCATCGGCTCCTGGCTGGTGTTCGGCGGGTCGTGGGGCACCACGCTCGGCCTGGCGTACGCGCAGGCGCACCCGCGGCGGGTGACCGGCCTGGTCCTGCGCGGTGTGCTGCTGCTGCGGCGCGGCGAACGGGACTGGTTCTACCAGGGCGGGCTGCGCCACCTCCAGCCCGAGGAGTGGGAGCGGTTCGTCGCGCCGATCCCGGCGGACGAACGCGACGACGTGCTGGCCGCGTACCACAGGCGGCTGCACGGCCCGGACGAGGCGCGGGCCCGGGAGTACGCGCGGGCCTGGGGCCGGTGGGAGGCGGTCAACTCGTCGCTGCGGCCCGACCCGGAGATGCTCGCCCACTTCACCGCCGACGAGCACGCGCTGCCGGTGGCCCGGATCCTGTCGCACTACGCGGTGAACGGCGGCTTCCTGACCGAGGGCCAGTTGCTCGACGGCGTGGATCGGATCCGGCACCTGCCCGCCGTGATCGTCAACGGCCGCTACGACCTGTGCTGCCCGCCGGTGTCCGCGTACGACCTGGCCCGCCGGTGGCCGGAGGCGACGCTGCGGATCGTGCCGGAGGCCGGGCACTCCGCCGCCGAGCCGGCCGTGACCCGGGAGGTGCTGCGCGCGCTCGACGAGGTGACCGCGCGGGTGGAGAGCCCGGCCGGCGAGCCTGGTCATCCGGAAGCGCCGCTGGCAGGATCGGCCGGGTGACGGGTGCGCTGTACGCGGTCAGTGACCTCCACGTGTCGTACGCGGAGAACCGCGCGGTGGTGGACGGCCTGCGACCGGAGACGGCGGACGACTGGCTGATCGTGGCCGGTGACGTCGGCGAGGTCTTCGCCGACGTGGAACGGACGCTGCGGCTGCTGCGCGACCGGTTCGCGCGGGTGGTGTGGGCGCCGGGCAACCACGAGCTGTGGACCCACCCGAAGGACCCGGTGACGTTGCGCGGCGTGGCCCGCTACGACGCCCTCGTCGCGATGTGCCGCGAGCTGGGCGTGCTGACCCCGGAGGACGACTACCCGGTGTGGCGGGGCGCGGGCGGGCCGGTCACCGTGGCGCCGCTGTTCCTGCTCTACGACTACTCGTTCCGCGCCCCCGGCACCGCGACCAAGGAGGAGTCGCTGCGCGCGGCGTACGACGCCGGTGTGGTGTGCACCGACGAGATGCTGCTGCACCCCGACCCGTACCCGGATCGGGAGTCCTGGTGCGCGGCGCGGCTGGAGGTGACCCGGCGGCGGCTGGAGGCCACCGACCCGGCGCTGCCCACGGTGCTGGTCAGTCACTGGCCGCTGGTGCGGCAGCCCACCGAGGTGCTCTGGTTCCCGCAGTTCGCGCAGTGGTGCGGCACCGACCGGACGGCCGACTGGCACGTACGCCACCGCGCCGCCGTCGCGATCTACGGCCACCTGCACATTCCCCGCACCACGCACTACGACGGCGTGCGGTTCGAGGAGGTCTCGCTGGGCTACCCGCGCGAGTGGCGGCGCCGGGGCGGCGAGCCGGCGCCGATGAAGCGGATCCTCGGATGATCGGCACGCTGCTGCCGGCCGGGGCGATGGCCGTGGAGGCGTTCGCCGACCGGCCGGGCGAGACGCCGTACCCGGGCGAGGAGGACCTCGTGGCCCGCGCGGTGGCCACGCGCCGCCAGGAGTTCGTCACGGCCCGGCGCTGCGCGCGGGAGGCGCTGGCCCGCCTCGGGTACGCCCCGGCGCCGATCCGCCCCGGGCCCCGCCGGGAGCCGGTCTGGCCGGCCGGCGTGGTGGGCAGCATCACCCACTGCACCGGCTACCGGGCGGCGGCGGTGGCCCCGGCCGGGGCGCTGGCCGGTCTGGGCATCGACGCGGAGCCGCACGAGCCGCTGCCCGACGGGGTGGCCGGGGTGGTCACCGTGGCGGGCGAGCCGGAGCGGCTGGCCGCGCTGCGCGCCGCCGACCCGGCGACGCACTGGGACCGGCTGCTGTTCAGCGCCAAGGAGTCGGTCTACAAGGCGTGGTACCCGCTGACCGGGCGCTGGCTCGGGTTCGAGGAGGCGGAGCTGACCTTCGACCGGGACGGCCGGTTCACCGCCCGGATCCTGGTCGACGGCACCCGCGCCGACGGCGGCCCGCCGCTGGACGTCCTGGACGGCCGCTGGCTGGTAGACGGTGGGCTGCTGCTCACCGCCGTGGCCGTACCGCACCGGTCCTGACCAGCGATACCGCGATTGTTCCGGTTTGCCCGCCCCGAGCTGGGGTAGGGCCGAAGGGGCCTGGACATTTAGCTGTAGGAGGACAGGTCCTGATGGAATCCAGCAAGCCCGCCCAGATCGTCAAGGGTGTCGTCGAAGCCGCCGTCGAGAAGGTCGGTGACGCGCTGACTCCGGACGTGCCCGGCGCTCCCGGCAGCGCGCCGCCACCGCTGGAGGAGCCGACCACGCCGCACGGCCCGCTGCCGCCCAAGGCCGAGCAGGGCGCGCCGGACACCCGGACCCCGACCGGCGCCGAGACCGGCGTGCCGAAGATCGCCAAGGGGCAGCAGGGCGCGTACCTCACCACGGCCAACGGGGCCCGGCTGCGCGACACCGACCACTCGCTCAAGGCCGGTCCGCGCGGCCCGGTCCTGCTCCAGGACCACCACCTGCGGGAGAAGATCACCCACTTCGACCACGAGCGGATCCCGGAGCGGGTGGTGCACGCCCGGGGCGCCGGTGCGCACGGCACGTTCGTCGCGTACGGCACCGCCGAGGAGGTGACCCGGGCCGGGTTCCTGAAGAAGGGGCGGGAGACGCCGGTCTTCGTCCGCTTCTCCACCGTGCTGGGCTCGCGCGGCTCGGCCGACACGGTCCGCGACACCCGGGGCTTCGCCACCAAGTTCTACACCGACGAGGGCACGTTCGACCTGGTCGCCAACAACATCCCGGTGTTCTTCATCCAGGACGCGATCAAGTTCCCGGACGTCATCCACGCGGGCAAGCCGCACCCGGACCGGGAGATCCCGCAGGCGCAGAGCGCGCACGACACGTTCTGGGACTTCGTCTCGCTGCACACCGAGGCGCAGCACCACACCATCTGGAACATGTCCGACCGGGGCATCCCGCGGTCCTACCGGACCATGGAGGGCTTCGGCGTGCACACGTTCCGCATGGTCGACGAGGCCGGGGCGACGGTGCTGGTCAAGTTCCACTGGAAGCCGAAGCTGGGCGTGCACTCCCTGACCTGGGAGGAGGCACAGCTGATCGGCGGCATCGACCCCGACTACCACCGCCGCGACCTGTACGACGCGATCGAGGCCGGCGCGTACCCGGAGTGGGAGCTGGGCATCCAGGTCTTCCCGGACACGCCGGAGGAGACGTTCGCCGGGATCGACCTGCTCGACCCGACGAAGATCGTGCCGGAGGAGCTGGCGCCGGTGCAGCCGATCGGCAAGCTCACGCTGAACAAGACGCCGCGGAACTTCTTCGCCGAGACCGAGCAGGTGGCGTTCCACGTCGGGCACCTGCCGCCGGGCATCGACGTGACGAACGACCCGCTGCTGCAGGGCCGTCTCTTCTCGTACGTGGACACGCAGCTCACCCGCCTGGGCGGCCCGAACTTCACCCAGATTCCGATCAACCGGCCGCACGCCGACGTCAACGACATGCTGCGTGACGGCTTCCACCAGCACGCGGTGCACGCCGGGGTGGCGCCGTACCGGCCGAACTCGCTCGACGGCGGCAACCCGTTCCCGGCCGGCGACCGGGAGCACGCGTTCGTGGACACCCCGGTGACGGTGGCCGAGGCGCCGAAGGTGCGTGCCTCGCCGGCCTCCTTCGACGACCACTACAGCCAGGTACGCCTGTTCTGGCAGAGCATGTCGCCGGTGGAGAAGGAACACATCATCCGGGCGTACACGTTCGAGCTGGGCAAGTGCTACCACCAGGCGATCAAGGAGCGGCAGCTCCAGTGCCTGGCGAACGTGGACCCGGTGCTGTGCGAGCAGGTGGCGATCGGTCTGGGCCTGCCCGTGCCGCAGCCCACCGTGCCGCTGGCGGAGGTGCAGCCCAGCCCGGCGCTGTCCCAGGTGGGCCGGGAGTGGCCGGCCGACGGCCGGATGGTCGGCATCGTGGTCGACGCCCAGGCCGGCCTGGACGACGTGCACGAGGTACGCCGGGCGGTGGCCGCCGCCGGCATGGTGCCGTTGCTGATCGCCGCGCACGGCGGCACCGTCGACGGGCTGCCGGTGCAGCGCACGTTCGCCACCGGCCGCTCGGTCGAGTTCGACGCGGTGCTGCTGGCCGGCGCCCCGGCCCCGGCGCCGGATGCGCTGCCGGCCCGCGACGCCAAGGCCGGCGCACCGGGCGGGGCCACCGTCGACCCGCGGGTGCTCCTGCTGGTCGAGGAGGCGTGGCGGCACGCCAAGGTGATCGGCGCCTGGGGCGCCGGTGCCGAGGTGCTGAACCAGGCCGGCGTCACCGGCACGCCCGGCGTGGTCACCGGTGGTTCCGGTGCCGAGGTGCTCGCCGAGGTGCAGCGGCTGATGGCGGCGCACCGGGTCTGGGAGAGGTTCCCGGCCTCGGTCGCCTGATCTCGTCGAAGTGCGTGGGGCGGTCCCGGATCCGGGACCGCCCCACGCCCACGTTTGCCGCGGCCCCGCCCGGGAACGAGCAGTGGATGAACGGGCCTGTGGCCGACGAACCGGTCGGCGAGCTGGAACTGGTGCACACCTTCACCGGGGCGATGCCGACCGGGGTGAGCGTGTCGCACACCGGCCGGATCTTCGTCAACTTCCCGAAGTGGGGCGACGAGGTGCCGGCCACGGTGGTCGAACTGCGCGACGGCCGTGAGGTGCCGTTCCCCGATCAGGGCTGGAACGACCCGTCCGGCGACGACGACGCGGGCGCGTTCGTCTCGGTGCAGAGCATCGTGGTCGACCCGGCCGACCGTCTCTGGGTGCTCGACACCGGCAGCCCGATGTTCCAGCCCACGAAGCCGGGCGGGCCGAAGCTGGTCCGCGTCGACCTGGACACCGACGCCGTCGGACAGGTGATCACGTTCCCGGCCGACGTGGCGCTGCCCACGACGTACCTCAACGACGTCCGGTTCGACCTGCGCCGCGGCGAGGCGGGTCTGGCCTACATCACCGACTCCTCCGACTCCGGTCCGAACGGCCTCATCGTGGTGGACCTCGCCACCGGGGAGTCCTGGCGCCGGCTGCACGAGCATCCGTCCACCAAGGCCGAACCGCTGTCGGCGTTCCGGCCGGTGGTGGAGGGGCGGCCGTTCCTGCAACGCCCGGCGGACGGGCCGGCGAAGCCGGTCTCGATGGGTTCGGACGGCATCGCGATCTCCGCCGACGGCGCCCGGCTGTACTACTGCCCGCTCGCCTCGCGCCGCTGGTACAGCGTGGCCACCGACGCGCTGGCCGACCGGTCGCTCGGCGACGAGCAGGTCGCCGCCACGGTGGTGGACGAGGGCGACAAGGGCACCGGCTCCGACGGTCTGGAGACCGACGACTCCGGGGCGCTCTACCTGACCGCGTACGAGCACAACGCGGTGCTGCGGCGCCGCCCGGACGGGGAGTTCGAGACAGTGGTGCACGATCCGCGCCTGCAGTGGCCGGACACCATGTCGGTCGCCGTCGACGGCCACCTCTACGTCACCGCGAACCAGTTGCACCGGCAGGCGACCTACCAGGGTGGACGTGATCTGCGGCGCAAGCCGTACGCGCTGTTCCGGGTGCCGATCGGTGCCGGGCCGGTACTGCTGCGCTGACCGAGGGCGCATGCCGCGTCACGTATCGAAGTGTGTCGTTGACGGCTTAGTTAATACTCTTTAATATTCGGGCCACCTCGAGGAACACCCCATCCGCCCCCGTCCCCGGGAAGGCCCTCGATGCCCAGACCTCACCTCCGGCGGCGCCTGGCCGCCGGTGCGCTCGCGCTGGCCACCACCGCCGCGACGCTCACACTCGCCCCCACCGCCGCCGAGGCGGTGGTGCTGCCGAACAACTTCAAGAGCGTCGGCTACATGCCCTCCTGGAGCGGCAACGTCAACACCATCCAGTACGGCAAGCTCACCCACATCAACTACGCGTTCGTGCTCCCCAACGGCGACGGCAGCCTGCGCCCGGTGGAGAACCCGAGCAAGCTCTCCTCACTCGTGTCGCTCGGGCACGCCAACAACGTCAAGGTCTCCATCGCCGTCGGCGGCTGGAACGACGGCGACGACTCCGCGTTCGAGGCGCTCGCCGCCAACTCCGGCACGCGCACCGCCTTCGTCAACAACCTGATCGCCTTCGTCAACCAGTACAACCTCGACGGCGTCGACATGGACTGGGAGTACCCCGACCCGGGCGCCTCGGCGAACAACTACACGCTGCTCATGCAGCAGCTCGGCAGCGCCCTGCACAGCCGCGGCAAACTGCTCACCGCCGCCGTGGTCTCGGAGGGCTACTACGTCGACGGCGTGCCCACCGCCGTCTTCGGCTCGGTGGACTGGCTGAACATCATGGCGTACGACGGCGGCAGCCCGCACGCCAACTACGACTGGTCGATCGCCAGCATCAACAGGTGGAAGTCGCGCGGCCTGCCCGCCGCCAAGGCGGTGCTGGGCGTGCCCTTCTACAGCCGGCCCGGCTACTACACCTACTCCGCGCTGGTCGGCATGGACCCGGCGAACGCCAACCGGGACTGCACCACAGTGGGTGGCGCGCAGCAGTGCTACAACGGCGTACCGACGGTGAAGCGCAAGACCCAGTGGGCCATGGCGAACGCCGGCGGGATGATGAACTGGGAGCTGTCGCAGGACACCACCGGTTCGACCTCACTGGTCAGCGCGATCTACGACACCCTCACCGGCGGCGGCAACCCGCCGCCGTCCGGGCGTACCGGGCCGATCACCGGCATCGGCGGCGCCTGCGTGGACGTCGCGGCCGCGAGCACCGCGAACGGCACCGCGATCCAGCTGTACGGCTGCAACGGCACCGCCGCGCAGAGCTGGACCGTCGCCGGTGACGGCACGCTGCGCGCTCTGGGCAAGTGCCTGGACGTGACGAGCGCCGGCACCGCGAACGGCACCACGATCCAGCTCTGGGACTGCAACGGCACCGGGGCCCAGGTCTGGGCGGCCCAGAGCAACGGCACGCTGCGCAACCCGGCGTCGGGCCGCTGCCTGGACGCCACCGGCAACAGCTCCGCCAACGGCACCCGGCTGCAGATCTGGGACTGCTTCGGCGGCGCGAACCAGGTCTGGCGGCTGCCGGCCTGAGCGGGCGTCCCCGCCGGGCGGCCCGGCCCGGCGGGGACCGGCCTCACCAGCGGTTGCGGGCCTCCTCGGCCCAGCCGACCAGGCCGTCCAGATCCACGCGCTCGCCGTCGTCGGTCGCCGCCCAGCCGGTGAAGTGCCCGAAGCACTGGTGCGTCTCGCCGGCCAGCACGAGCAGGTTGGTACGCGCCACCCGCTCGTGGAACGGGTGGAACGTCACGTCCACCCGGTCGCCGGTGATCCGCCACGGCCGCAGCCAGTCGGCGGTGTCGTACTCCCAGGTCAGATCGGCGCCGATCTTGTGCAGCCGCCCGTCGACGAAGACCGCGTTCTCGGTCGAGCCGGTGCCGTCGGTCCACTTGCCGCCGAGCTGGATCGACCGGCCCGGCCCGCTGCCGGCCGCCCAGTTCCACCGCACCGCGTACCGCCACTTGCCCCGGCCGTGGTCGAGCGCCGCGTACGACCCCTCCCCCACCGGGTACGCCGTGCCGTCCACGGTGATCGTGCCGTGCACCGGCCGGCCGATGTCCTTGACCGTGTACTGGAACCGTCGGGTACTCCACGGCACCACCACGCCGAGCGACTCGTGCCCCGCCGGCAGCGGCACGGTCAGGTCCACCTCGACGCCCGGCGCGGTCGCCCGCACGGTGCTGCCGTCCGGGCCCTGGTCCACCGCGACGGTCAGCTTCCCGCCCCGGGCCCGGACCGGACCGGCGCCGCTGACCGGCGGCAGCACGGTACCCCGGGCGAGCGGCACCACCGCCTCCGCAGTCGTCTCCCGGCCGGTGCTCCGGTCGAGCAGGTAGAGGCTCTGCACCCCGGCGTAGTCGAGCGACGACACGACCAGGCCGAGGATGTGCGTCGGTGTGACCACACCCCAGTGCTCCCACCGCTTGGCCCGGCCCCAGCCGCGCAGGTTCGCCCGGTGCAGCGGCCGGCGGCTCCAGCCGACCGCGTCCGGGTTCAGCCGCCCGTCCGGCCGGCACAGGTCGACCGGCTCGGTGATCTCCCGCTCATGCGTCATCGCCGCAGGCTACCGGCGGCGACGCGGGCCCGGCGGGCGGCCTCGGCAGCCGTCCCGCCGGGCCGTTACGTCAGCGGCCCTGCTTGGCGCGGCAGATCTCCACCGGCACCGCCGGGGCGCCGTCGACCGGCGCCGGATCCTCCGGGGTGGGCGCGATGCCGCCGGCCGAGATCCGGTCCAGCGTGGCCAGCCCGGCCGCGTCGACCTGGCCGAACACCGTGTAGTTGGGGCGCAGCGCCGAGTCGGCCTGGACCAGGAAGAACTGGCTGCCGTTGGTGTCCGGGCCGGCGTTGGCCATGGCCAGGGTGCCGCGCGCGTACAGGCGGCGTACACCGGTCGGGTCGGTCGGCGCGGGCGGCAGGTCGGTGGGCAGCTCGTCGCGGTACCGGTAACCAGGACCGCCCGAGCCGGTGCCGGACGGGTCGCCGCACTGCAGCACGGTCAGCGTCGGGTACGCGGTGAGCCGGTGGCAGGGCGTCCGGTCGTAGAAGCGCTTGCGGACCAGGTGCAGGAAGCTCTGCACGGTGCACGGCGCCTGCTCGCGGTCCAGCGTCAGCCCGATCGGCCCCTGGTTGGTGCGCAGCGTGACCCGCACGGTGCCCCGGTCCGGCGTACGGCGCGGGTCCGGCGGCAGCGACACCGGCCGGGCGGCCGGCTCGTCCGGCGTCGGCGTGTACGCGCACGGCCCCTTGGTGGGCGCGGGGTCGGCGGGCGGCGCCGCGGTCGCGGCGACACCGGCGGCGGCGACGATCGTCGCGGCGGCCACGCTCACCCCGGCGAGGCGGGCCAGCAGGGGTAAGGCGGCGTGCGTTCGGGTTTCGCTCGACACGGTGGTCCTCCCTGGACTCGTGGTACCAGAACGACCGGAGTCTATGGATCAGGTCATCCGATGTCGACGCGGGCGCTCGGCGGGTCGAAAGTCGGTTGCCGGCCCGCGCCGCTTCCGAGAAGGTGATCGGCATGACGTTCTGACGGATCGCACCCAGCCCGCAGGCCCCTCCTCGCCGCCTGCCGTTCCCGCTTCTCTTTCCGCAGAATCGAGCGTCTGTGTCCGCGTACCCCTCCGGGCGGGCCGTCGTGCCCGCCACCGTCTCCGTCTTCTCCTCCCCCGGCAGCTGGATCGAGTCCGCCGCGCTCGACCAGTGCCGTCAGGTCGCCGCCCTCGACGGCATGGCGCACGTCGCCGCCATGCCCGACCTGCACCCCGGCAAGGGCGCGCCGATCGGCGCCGCCATGTCCTCGACGGTGCTCTACCCGTTCCTCGTCGGCTCCGACATCGGATGCGGCATCGCGGTCTTCCCGATCGCGCTGCGCCGGGTCGTACCGGAACGGCTCGCCGCCCGGTTCCCCGACCTGGACCGGGCGCTCGACCCGGACGACGACGACCCGGCCTGGTCGGTGCTGGACGGCGAGATCCCGGCCGGTCACCTCGACGGGCTCGGCACCGTGGGGCGCGGCAACCACTTCGTCGAGCTGGCCCGCGTCGGGCCGATCCTCGCGGCGGAGCACGCCGCTCGGCTCGGGCTGGACGCCGGTGACCTGGTCCTCGTGGTGCACTCCGGCTCGCGTGGGCTGGGCGAGCGGATCCTGCGCGAGCACACCGAGGCGCATGGCGCCGGTCCCGCGCCCGACCCGGACGCCTACCTGGCCCGGCACGACGCGGCGGTGCGCTGGGGTTCGCTCAACCGTCGGCTGCTGGCCGCGCGGGTCGCGTACGCGCTCGGCGCCGAACCCACCGAACCGGTCGTCGACCAGTGCCACAACCTGGTCGAGATCCGCGACGGGCACTACCTGCACCGCAAGGGCGCGGCGCCGGGCGACGGACGGGACGTGCTGATCGCCGGCACCCGTGGCACGCCCTCCTACCTGGTGGCCGCGCACGCCGGGCCGGACGCCGGCTACTCGGTGGCGCACGGCGCCGGGCGCAAGATGTCCCGCGCCGACGCGCTGCGCCGGGGCCGGGCCAAGCACACGGTCGAGGAACTGCGGCGTACGCCGGTCGGCTCGATCGTGGTGTGCGGCGACCGGCAGCTGCTGTTCGAGGAGGCGCCCACCGCGTACAAGCGCATCGAGCAGGTGATCGGCGACCTGGTGGCGCACGACCTCGCCACGCCGGTCACCACCACGGTTCCGCTTGTCACCTACAAGACGCCGGACGCGGGTCGCCGCGACGAGCGCCGGAAGGGCCGCCGGTGACCGAGCTGCTGCTGTCCGCCGGGCGCGGACCCGCCGAGTGCGCGTGGGCGCTGGCCCGGCTGCTGTCCCGTCTGGAGGGCGAGGCGGCCCGGCGAGGTCTGCGTACCGAGCGGGTCGAGACGGTGACCGGCGACCGGGCCGGCACGTACCGGTCGGTGCTGGTCCGGATCAACGGCGCCGGGGCGGAGGCGTTCGCGGCCGGGTGGACCGGCACGCTCTGCTGGCAGGCGCCCAGCCCGTACCGGACGGGTCACGGCCGGAAGAACTGGTACGTCACCGCGCGGACCTGCCGGACCGAGGTGGTGGTCACGCCGTTCCACGAGGCGGACGTGGAGTTCGTGCCCTGCCGCACGGGTGGGCCCGGCGGCCAACACCGCAACAAGGCGAGCACCGCCGTCCGGGCCACGCACCGCCCGTCCGGCCGGACCGTGGTGGTCGACACCGAACGGCACCTGCATCTCAACCGCCGTATCGCGGTCGAGCTGCTGCGGCAGCGGATCGCGCCGACGACGAGGCGGCCCGGCGCGCGGGCGTCGACGCCCGCTGGCGGATCCACGACGACCTCGTGCGCGGCGACCCGGTACGGGTGGAGCGGCCGTAGGGCAGGCCGGGCCGGGACCCGTGCCCGCCCTGCCTCAGGCGACGAAGACGCAGAACGGGTGACCGGCGGGGTCGGCGTACACCCGTAACGGCTCGTCCGGGTCGTCGGACCGGTCCCGCACCAGCCGCCCGCCGAGCGCGAGCACCCGCTCGTGCTGCCGTTCCAGCTCGGCCACCGACGGCACGGTCAGGTCGAGGTGCAGCTGCTGCGGCACCTCCCCTTCCGGCCAGGTCGCCTCCGGCAGCCGGTCGACCTGCTGGAAGGCCAGTTGCGGCACGCCTTCCGCGGTCCTCAGCACCAGCCAGTCCCGGCCATGCTCGTCCGGTTCTCCGGCCGCCGGGGGCTCGTCACCGGACCGGTAGACCAGGCCGAGCAGCACGCGGTAGAACTCGGCCAGGGCGCGCGCGTCGGTGCAGTCCAGCACCACCTGGCACAGCCGCAGACCCGGTCCGTCGGTCATCGTCACCACCTCCGGCCTCCTCTTGCCCCGCCGGTCGCGGCCCAATCCGCGGTCCGTGACCGTCCCGGCTACCGTGGGCGCGGCGGACGGGCGGCCCGGCCCGCCGACGTACTGCGCGAGGAGGACGGATGCGACGGAGAAGGACCGGTCCGGTGACGGCGCTGGCGACACTGACGCTCGCCCTCACCGCCTGCGGCGGGGACGCCGGGACCGATCCCGAGACCTACCTCCGCGACGCCATGAGCGAGGCCGTGTCCGTCAAGCAGGAGACCGGGCAGTTCCCCCGGGGCGTGAGCGACCTGTCGGTCGGGGACTACGACGGCATCGGCGTCGTCACGTTCGTCACCAACAACGACGCGTCGGCGCTCTGCGTGCAGCTGTCTGTGCCGGACGCCAAGCGCAGCGTGTACTCCGCCGACCCCGGGCAGGTCACCGAGGGCGCCTGTGACATGGACCGCGTCCGGTGAGCCCGCTCGTGCAGCGCTTCCGCGCCGTGGTCGCCATGTGGATCTTCGTCGGCGGCGGTGGGTTCCTGCTGGCCGGGTTCCTCGGCCTCGCGTTGCTGACCCAGACGGGTCCGTTCGCGGCCGCGTCGACCTTCTCCGCCGCCGCCGAGTTCGCACCCGGCGCCGAGATCAAGGTGCGGGACACCGGCGTACGCCCCGGCAACATCCTCATCCTCGCGTCGCCGGCCGACGTGGACCCCGCCACCGTCCGGTGCACCGCGAAGAGCCGCGTCTACACCAGCGGCGAGCAGCGCAGCAGGGAGCTGACCGGGGCCCGGCCCGAGGGGACAGCGTCGGTGATGACCGACCGCGGTGACCCGCGGTTGTTCACTCCGGTGCTGGCCACCGAGGGCATCACCTGGATGGAAACCGACTTCGTGAGCTGCACCGGTGACGGCGTGGAGGCGTTCACCCTGACGTCGGCGAAGGGCCTGCAGAGCGACCGTTTCCGGCTCGGCGCCGGCCTGCTGCTCATGCTGCTCGCGCCGGTGTTCGCCGGGTTCGGCTGCCTCGCGCTGTACTTCACCCGGAAGTGGAACCGGGAGGCGGCGCTGCGCGGCGGCTCGACGAGCTGGCCCTACCGGTGACCGGGATGCGCCTGCACGTGGGCTGTGCCATGTGGACGCACAAGTCCTGGTCCGGCCGCTTCCTGCCGCATCCGCTGCCCGCGCACGAGCGGCTGCGCGCGTACGCCGCGTGGTGCGACGCTGTGGAGGGCAACACCACGTTCTACGCCACCCCGGCCCGCCGGACGGTGGCGTCCTGGGCCGAGCAGACCGATCCGGGCTTCCGCTTCCTGCCGAAGCTGCCGAAGGTGGTCACGCACGAGCGCCGGCTCACCGGCGGCGAGGCGGAGCTGCGGGCGTTCCTGCACGCCATGGAGCCGCTCGGCCCCCGGGCGGACGCGCTCTGGATCCAGTTGCCCGGCTCGTTCGGCCCCGACGACGTGCCCGACCTCGACCGGTTCCTGCGCACGCTGCCCGCCACCCACAGGTACGCCGTCGAGGTCCGCCACCCGGCCTTCTTCACCGAGGCCGGTGCGGTACGCGCGCTGGAGGCGACGCTGCACCGGGCCGGCGCCGAATGGATCCCGTTCGACACCACAGCGTTCTTCCGGACGCCGCCGACCAGCGACGCGGAGCGGGAGGCGTGGACGCGCAAACCGCGCCTGCCGCTGCGTACCCGGGCGCTGACCGACCGGCCCGTCGTGCGCTACCTCGGCCGGGACGACCCGGCCCGCACCGTCGAGGGCTGGCAGCCGTGGCTCGACGTGGTCACCGGCTGGCTGCGGGAGGGCCGCTCGCCGACCGTGTTCGTGCACACGCCGGACAACGCGGACGCGCCCGAGCTGGCCCGCCGCTTCCACGACCAGGTCCGCGAGCGGGTGCCCGGGCTCGCGCCGCTGCCGGAACCGGAGCCGGTCGGCCCGGCCACGCTGTTCTGAGCGCCGGATGGGATCGCCGACGCGGCCGGGCACACGCGCGCCCGGACGGACGGCCCGCGCAGCCCGGCCCCGCGGACCCGCGCCGGACCTCAGCCCGGCCGGCCGCCCTCGGGCGGGGGCAGGCGGTCGTCGTACACGCCGGAGGGGCCCGTGTACCGCTCGCCGCGCAGGAACGGCAGCGGGTTCGGGGTGCAGCCGTGCAGGCCGAGCGTCTGCTGCTGCATCACCGGCGCCGGACGCCCCCGCCCCGGGCAGCGCTCGTGCCCGTGACCCAGGCGATGGCCGACCTCGTGGTTGACCACGTAACGGCGGTACGCGGCGAGGTCGCTGCCGTACGCGGGCGCGCCGAGCACCCAGCGGGCCACGTTCACCACCACCCGGCCCCCGTTACGGCAGGACGTGTACCGGTCCAGGCCGTCCCCGCACAGGTCGTCGCGCGTACCGGGGGTCGCGAGATAGACGGTGAAGTCGGCGGGCTCACGGGCTCCGACGCGACGCAGGGCGATCCGCCCGTCGGTCGTCCAGCCACCCGGGCCGGCGAGGATGCCGGTGACCTGCGCCCCAAAGTCGGCCGCCGGCAGACCCGTGATGTCGCGCTCCACCGCCACGCGGTAGCGCAGCAGCCGGCCCGTACCCCCTGTGATGGCCGGCTCGGCGGCGGCGAACCGCCACCGGTTGCCACCCTCGGCGGGATAGCCGATCCGCGCCGGCCGGGGCCGGACGGGCGCCGCCGCCGACGCGGCCGGCGCGGCAGCGGACGGCCCGGCCGGCTCGGACAGCGCGACAGCGGGCTGGTCGGCCACCGCCGGTGTGCAGCCGGCCAGCGCCACCGCCAGCGCGATCACCGCCGCGCCGCCGCGTGTCCGGTCCACGGTCCTGGTCATCTCGTCTCCCCTCGGTGCCCGGTCGGGGGCACGGGGATGAGGACGGGTGATCCGTCGCGAAAGTTGGTCCGGCGGGGACTCAACCTTTTCCGCGTCCCGCACGTCCCTACCGGGGTGAGAGGTGCAGAGGACGGCCATGGCCCGGGGTGACGCGGAGTTCGTCGAGTTCGCGCGGGCGTCCTCCGCGCGGCTGACGCACGCCGCGTTCCTCATGACCGGCAACCACCACCACGCCGAGGACGCCGCCCAGACCGCGCTCGTGCGCACGTACGCGTCCTGGTCCCGGATCCGCAACGGCGACCCGTACGGCTACGCCCGCTCGGTGCTGGTGAACCACCTCGTCGACACCTGGCGGCGGCCGATCCGCGAGTACCCGAGCGACGACCTGCCGGAGCGCCACGGCGGCGACATGGCCGAGGAGGTGGCGACGCGGCGGTGGCTGGTCACCGCGCTCGGCACGCTCACCGCGCGCGAACGCGCCGTCGTCGTGCTACGGCACTACTTCGACCTACCGGAGGCTCAGGTGGCCCACGAACTCGACGTGTCGGTCGGCACCGTCAAGAGCACCTCGTCGCGGGCGCTGGAGAAGCTGCGTACCGCCGGTCTGTCCGCACCGCGACCGCAGGAGACGTGCCGGTGACCGAGATGGACGAGCTGCGCCGCGTGATGCGGGTGACCGAGCGGGCCGACGGCCTGGACATCGCGGACATCATGCGCCGGGGACGCCGGCTGCGCCGCCGCCGGCGGATCGGCACCGGGGTCGCGGCGGCGGTGGCGACCGTCGCGGTGGCGGTCGGGGTCACCGCCGTGGCGTCGCGGCCCGGCCCGCCGGACCTCCCGGCCGGGGAGCCGGTCGCCACCGCGTCCGCCGCCACTCCCCCGCCCTCGCCGACCGCCTCGCCGGCCCCGACCGAGGCGCCGCCGCAACCGCTCGGGACCGTCGTGGGAAGCGGCATCCGGTACGGCGCCGACGAGCGCGTGTTCTTCGTGGTCCCGGTGGACGTGCCGGAACTGCCGCGCGTGACGATCGGCCTGGTCGCCGGGCGGCGCGCGCCGGACGGCCGCCTGACCTCCGACTTCCTGGTCAACGACGTGTCCGGCAGCGACCGCCGGGCGGGGTTCCACGAGATCGGGTACGACCAGCAGCGAGTGCCCACCGACACGTCCGTCCCCACGTTCGGCTACTTCGTCGGCCCGGCCGCCCGCATCGTCGGGACAGTCGACGGCCGGCAGGTCGACGCGAAGCTGGCCCGCTGGAGCGAGGACCCCCAAGTGGTGATCTTCTGGTTCGACCCGGAAACCCTCACCCCGGGAACCCCGCTGGACGGCATCACCGCCCAGGACTCCAAGGGCCGCCGCCTGTAGCCCACCCTCTCCCTCCCCTCCCCCGCCCCCGGTGATCAAGGAATTTGCGGACTGACACCGCCCCGGTGAGGACACAAATTCCTTGATCACCGGGGTCAGGAGGGCGTGGCGTGAGAGCCGAGCCCGCCCCAGACTCCGTGATTCGCCGCCCGAGCCGCCCCGCGCACCCTCCCCCGTCCCGACGGCCCGAGCCGCCAGCAGATCTTGCTACGAAACGGCCCCAATGAGGGCACTTTCGTACCAAGATCTACGCTGCTCCCGGGATACGGACCACGGCTCTCAAGGCATGGGAGACCTGGACGCGCCCGGCACGGGCAGGCGAGGCGGGCACTGGCCCTCGTCGGTGATCTTGCACTTTCTGCCCGGTCAGATGGGGCATTCAGGACATCGACAGGGCCGCAAGTGCAAGATCGCGGGAGCGGGGAGCGGGGAGCGGGGAGCGGGGAGCGGGCGGGTGGGGGGTGGAAGGAGACGCGGGGTGGGGGTGTGAGGATCGGGGGCATGCGTGCTGTGGTGTTTGAGCGGTTCGGGGTGCGGCCGGAGATTCGCGACGTGGACGATCCGACGCCGGCGCCCGACGGGGTGGTCGTCCGGGTCGGTGCGACCGGCCTGTGCCGCAGCGACTGGCACGGCTGGCAGGGGCACGACCCGGACATCCGCCTGCCCCACGTACCGGGGCACGAGTTCGCCGGTGTCGTCGTGGCGGCCGGCGCGGACGTCCGCGGCTGGCGGCCCGGCGACCGGGTGACCGCGCCGTTCGTCTGCGCGTGCGGGCGGTGCCCGTCCTGCCTGGCCGGCGACCAGCAGGTCTGCGAGCGGCAGACCCAGCCGGGCTTCACCGGATGGGGCTCGTTCGCCGAGCTGGTCGCGGTACGGCACGCCGACGTGAACCTGGTCCGGCTGCCGGACGAGCTGGACGAGGCGGCCGCCGCCGCGCTCGGCTGCCGGTTCGCCACCGCGTTCCGGGCTGTCGTCGCGCAGGGCCGGGTGGCGGCGGGCGAGTGGGTCGCAGTGCACGGCTGCGGCGGTGTCGGCCTGTCCGCGGTCATGGTCGCGGCGGCGAGCGGCGCGCGGGTGGTGGCCGTGGACGTCTCCCCCGCCGCGCTGGAGCTGGCCCGCCGCAGCGGCGCCACCGTCTGCCTGGACGCGAGCGCGCTCGGCGGTCCCGGCGAGGTGGCAGCCACGATCCGGGAGGCCACCGGCGGAGGTGCCCACCTCTCCCTCGACGCGCTGGGCAGTCACGCCACCTGCGTGGCGTCGATCGAGGGCCTGCGCCGGCGCGGCCGGCACGTGCAGGTCGGGCTGCTGCCCGCCGCGCAGGGCCGCCCGGTGCTGCCGATGGACCTGGTGATCGCGTACGAGCTGGAGCTGCGCGGCAGCCACGGCATGGCGGCGCACGCGTACCCGGAGATGCTGCGGCTGGTCACCGCCGGGGTGCTGCGCCCGGGCGAACTGGTCACCCGCACCGTCGACCTGGCCGCCGCGCCCGATGCGCTGGCCACCATGGACCGGCCGGCAGTCGCCGGGATGTGCCTGATCGAGCCCTGAGAACGGGCACGGGCCGGCCCGGCGCCGGGAGACCCGGCGCGGACCGGCCCGCGAGGCCGCGTGATCGTCAGTCGGTGACGGTCACCGTGACGGTACGGGGCGGCTGCTGGTACTGCCCCCGGTTGTCCATGCCGCGGATCGTCACCGTGTACGTGCCGGCCGGGATCACCGGCGACGTGTACGCGAAGTTCGATCCCGGCGAGCCCGGGCTGGTGAGGAACGTGGCGATCCACGGCCAGTTGCTCGGCGCGCCCGCCCGGCCGAACGTGCCGGCGGAGTTCATGCCCTGCCCGGCGCTGTTGCCGATCTGCACCTCGACCTTCTGCATGCCGCCGTCGTCCACGGCCCGGCCGGTGATCACGATCCGGCCGCCGGTGTACGCCTGGCCCTCGACCGGAGTGATGCTCGGCTCCAGCGTCGGGTCGGTGTCACCCGGGTAGACCAGGTAACGGGCGGTCGCGCCGCTGGTCGAGTTGTCCTGCTGACCCGAGGTGTCCACGGCCCACGCCTCGACGCTGTAGGTGCCCCGGGTGGGCAGGTCGATCGAGAGCGTGAACCCGGTGCTGGTCGCGCCGGGCGAGGCGAGCGTCGCGTCGACGGTGGCGAACGCGGCGGCCATGGTGCCGTTGGGCTGCACGTACCGGCCGGTGTCCAGGTCGCGCAGCGCGATCCGGACCTCCCGGACGCCCTTGTCGTCGGTCGCGGTGCCGGCCAGGTCCAGGTGCAGCTGGTCGATGTCCTGGTTGGTGCCGGTGAAGCTGAGCAGCCCGTTGGGGAAGGCGTCGCCCGGCACCTGGGCGGTGACGGTGAGCCGGCCCATGTTGGTGCTGGACGTGGTCAGGCCGAGCTTGTCGGTCGCCCGTACCCGGAAGTCGTAGACGCCCGGGGTGAGCGGCACCGTGGTGAACGACCAGTCGAACGTCGCGGCGTCGAGGTTGGTCGGCGAAATCCGGTGGTAGCCGGCGACCGAGTCGGCGCCCCACGTACCGTCGCTGGCGAGCGCCTCGCGGGTGGTGTTGTTGCGCAGATAGATCTCGACCGACTTCAGGGCGTCGTCGTCGCGCGCCGTACCGGCGAACGTGATCGTGCCGCCGGGCGCGACGGTGAGCGGCGCCGGGTTGCCCGGCGGGGTCATCGCCACCGGCGAGGTGATCGCCACGGTCGGCGGTACGCCGTTGGCGGAGACGGTCCAGTCGCGGGTGTCGCCGCGCAGGTCGCTCTGCCCGGTCGTGTCGACGGCGGTGGCGGTCATCTTCCACTGCCCCTCGATCGGCAGCGTGACCTCGTACTGCCAGGTGGCGGACGTCGCGCCGATCACGTCCGGCTCGCCGCGGAAGGTGTTGTAGACCGCGGCGACGGTGCCGTCGTCCTGCAGGTACCTGTTGTCCGGCGTGCGGAACGAGTAGATCAGCGAGTTGACGCCCTTGTCGTCGGTGGCGGTGCCGGAGGCCACGAACGTCTGCGTGGCGACCAGGCCGGCCGCCGGCGAGCTGATCCGGGTCGTCGGCGGCAGGTCGTCGAAGCGGAACGCTTCGATCTTCTTGACCGCCTTGGTGGTGTCGCCGGCGCCGTTGCGGTCGAACGTCTTGGCCTGCAACTGGTAGACCCCGGCCGGCAGCGTCACCGGCAGGCTCCACGTGGTGGAGGTGGCGTTCGGCGCGGCGACCGTCGTGTTGATCGCCTTGAACGCGCCCCAGGTGGTCAAGTCGGCCTGGAGGTACTTGCCGCTGTTGCGGTCCTGGATCTCCAGCTGGACCCGGGCCACTCCGGCCGGGGCGAGCGCCTGACCGCTGATGGTGAACGACTCGCCCGCCGGCTTCACCGCGCCCTCGATCGGCGTGGTGATCGTGGTGTCCAGCGCCGCCGGTGCGGGCTCCTTGGAGAGGTCGAAGAAGGCCACCCGGCCGGTCGTCTTGCCGCCCTTGACGTTGCCGTCACCGCCGACGAGCAGGCCGCGCGAGGTGGCGAGCATCGCCTTCTCGCCCTCGTACGAGTTGGAGCCGGGGTTCCACTCCAGGGCGGTGCCGGTGAGCGGGTCCAGCGCGCCGAGGTGGTCGCGGCGGACCACCTGGTCGCCGAGGCCGTAGCCGCTGAGTCCCTGGCCGGTGCCGTAGCCGACGTTGTCCAGGCCGGGCCACGGCACGTTCGACGTGGGCGACTCCTGCCAGCTGAAGTGACCGCCGACGTAGACGGCGGTGTCGGTGATCGCCACCGAGTAGATGCTGTCGAAGTGCCGGGAGATCCAGAGCGGCTCGACGTGGTCGTTTCCGGTCAGCGAGTACGCGATGGCGGTGTCGTTGATCGGCGGACGGTCACCGCCGGAGCCGCTGGTGACCACGAAGTACGAGTCGTCCGGGGCGATGTCACCGGCGAAGACCCGCTGGATGCCGCCGACGAAGGAGAGGTTGTCCTCCCACAGCCGGGTACGCCAGGGCAGCAGCGCCTTGCTGGCCGTACCGATGAGCGCCACGCCGTAGCGGTCCTGGCCGGCGATCTGGCGGCCGGTGTGCACGACCAGCAGCTTGCTGCGGTCGTGGGTGAGCTTGAGCTGCTGCACGGTGAGCATGCCGCCGACGCCGATGCCGCCGGTCAGCGGCAGGTTGAAGCCGGTGTCGACGGCGCCGGTGGTGGGGTTGAGCGCGGCCAGGCCGCTGCGGCTGACCCCGTTGACGGTGGCGAACTGGCCGCCGACGTAGACGGCGTTGCCGCTGACCGCGAGCGCGGTGGCCCGCGCGTTGGCGGTGGCGGTGAACGCGGCGATCGGCGCGCCGGTGGTCGGGTTCAGCCGGGCGATCTTGCGCTTGGTGACCCCGTTGATCGTGTTGAACGCGCCGGCGATGTAGAGCGACGAGCCGTCCGGCGACGCCTCCACCGCGGCGACCGCGCCGTCGATGACCGGCTTGAACCCGGTGTCCACCTTGCCGGTGTCCAGGTTGTACGACGCCAGGGACCGCTGCGTGATCGCGGACCCGCCGACGTTCGCGATCGACGTGAACGTGCCGGCGATGAAGACGCGGTTGCCGATCACCTCGATGTCGGTGATCTCGCCGTTGGTGATCCGCGGCGTGTCGGTGCGGGGCGTGGTCGGCATCAGCCGGGTGTCCCCGGGGGTGACCAGCGCACGGGTCGCGGTGGTACGCGCGGCGCCGAGCGCGGCGTTGCTCCCCGTCGCCTGGGCGCCGGTACGGCCGGCCACGCCGGCGTCCCGCACGGTGACGGTGGCGGCGAGCGCCGGCACTCCCGCCACCACGACCGCGCCGGCGGCGACGACCGCCACCGCGCGAAGCCAAACTCGCATCGAGACAACTCTCCCTGTCCGCCGGGACGGCCCCCTCGGGTGATTCCCGATTCCCCTCCGTCCGCGTGCCGGACGCCACCGTAGGAGGCAAAGACCTCTCGCGATACGTGCCGCACCGGTAATCGACCGGTCGCCATCAATTCCGGCCACACCGGTAGGACGCCTCCACCGATCGGGTCACCCGCTGTCACCGTCCGGCCGTGCGCGGCGTCGGCACGCGACGCCGATCGTCCACAGCGGACCCGGGGTCAGTCGCCCCGCACCCGGGGGTGGCGGTGGTCGGTCAGCCGCAGGCCGACGCCGCGTACCGCCGCGATGGTGACGCCGGTGCCCAGCTCGTCGAGCTTTCGGCGCAGCCGCTTCACCAGGGACTGCACGTCGGCCCGGCCGTGCGTCGGCGCGTCGTGCCAGACCGCGTGGTGCAGGTCGGCGTAGCTCCACACCCGTACCGGCTCGGCGGTGAGGCAGGTCAGCAGGTCGCGCTCCAGCCGGGTCAGGGCGGTCTCGCGGTTGCCCCACCGGGCGGTGGACCGGGCCGCGTCGATCACCAGCGCGCCGTCCGGCGCGGGCTTGTCCCGGGGTACGGGCCGGACCGGCGCGACGGCCGGCGCCAGCGCGGGGGCCGGGGCGGGCGCGCCGGTCATGATCAACTCGCGCAGCTCGTCGAGATCGGCGACCATCAGAAGGGGCGCGACGCCGTCCAGCAACTCGGTCAGCCGCAGCCGCTCGGCCGGCGACGACGTCACCCCGATGACGAGCGAGAAGGGGCGCTCCGACGGGTCGGTGCCGGAGTCCGCCGCGTTCGTGCCGTCAGTCGTCACCGCGCCCCACCGTGACTAAAACTGTCAACAGGCCGTCCGATCCGGGGGCCTGTTGGTGACATGTTGCTCACGTACGGTCATTGATCGTTCCTTACTGTCGATCATAGTGTCCACTCAGGCGTCCGGCGCAGACCCGCACGGCGCCTAGGGGGCCTGGGGGGTTCTTTTCACACCGGTGTCGCAGTCGGGAGTTCGTCTCCTGGCCCTTCTGCCATGGCTCGATCATCAGCGGGTCATCGGAACAGGAGGCAGCACCGATGCTGAGACGTCCACACAGATGGGGCCCGGCCCGGCGGCTGGTGAGCGCGGGCGCGGCCCTGGTGCTCGCCGCCACCACGCTGGCCGTGACCGGCACGGCGGCACAGGCCGAGACCGGCGCGGGCGCGTCGGCCGACGACAAGATCCGTCCCGAACTCACCCGCCAGCTCCAGGGCAAGAGCGAGGG